>CACYDE010000257.1 GCA_902773045.1 uncultured Ruminococcus sp.
ACGTAATCGATTCTAAACGGTAATACGTTTTCGTCATTGATTGCGTCAACTATCGTATAAGTGTGAAGCGGTGATACTTTGTTACCGTCTTTATCTGGCTCTCCGCCAAATATTTGAGGCGTCGTTTTCTGAATAAACTTTCCGTTTTTATCTTTTTTATTTCCGCTGACCGCGTTTGTCGCAAATATCGGAGTGCCTGTAAAACCAAACAGATGATATTTTTGAAATGCGCCCGTGATTTGCGAATGCATCTCTCCAAACTGAGATCTGTGACACTCATCAAATATTATTACAACATGCTTATTAAATATTTCATGATTCTTGTTTTTACCAACAAAAATGCCCAGCTTTTGAATAGTTGTAATAATAATTTTAGCGTTGGGATTCTCGAGCTGCCTCTTCAAGATGGCTGTTGACGTGTTGCTGTTCGCCGCTCCCTTTTCAAATTTGTCGTATTCTCTCATCGTTTGGTAATCCAGATCTTTTCTGTCTACAACAAAAAGTACTTTATCAACACATTCCAAATTGCCGGCCAGCTGAGCTGTTTTAAATGATGTCAGAGTTTTTCCGGAACCCGTGGTGTGCCAGATATATCCGCCTCCTTCAGTTGTTCCGTATTTTTTATAATAGCTCGTAATTTTAATTTTGTTCAGAATTCTTTCGCATGCGGAAATTTGATACGGCCGCATTACCAACAGCATATTTTCGGATGTAAATACGCAATACTTGGTCAACAGATTCAGTATGGTATGCCTGGCGAAAAATGTTTTTGTGAAATCAATCAGATCCGGAATAATTTTGTTGTTACCATCAGCCCAATATGAAGTAAATTCAAAACTGTTGCTTGTCCTTTTACTCTTATTCCTCTGATTACTTTTTTCTTTAATGTGAGAATCCCTGGTTGTGTTTGAATAATATTTCGTATTTGTGCCGTTAGAGATAACAAATATCTGAACATATTCATACAAACCGCAGCCTGCCCAAAAACTGTCTTTTTGGTATCGATTAATTTGATTAAATGCCTCTTTGATCGCTACGCCTCTCCGTTTTAATTCGATATGTACCAAAGGCAAGCCATTGACCAATATTGTTACGTCATATCTCGTTTCATGATTTCCGCTTTTTTCTTCATATTGGTTGATAACCTGTAATCTGTTATTGTGAATGTTCTTTTTATCCAATAAATATATGTTTCTCAGCTGACCGTTTTTGCTTCTGAGTTCCTGAACGTAATCAATTTGAATTTTCCTCGTCTTTTCAACGATACCTTCATTTGAACTTGCGATTTTTTCCGCATAAAAACGCTTCCACTCGTCATCGGTGAATTTATAATCATTTAAAATTTCAAGTTGCTTTCTGAGATTAGCGACAAGATCTTTTTCACTCTTAATTGATATGTAATCATATCCGAGAGAGCACAGTAATTTGATAAATTCGCGTTCGAGATCCGCTTCGCTCTGGTATTCCGTCTCTCGTTTTTTATCCGAAATATATTCTGTTACTACCGTACTTTGATTTGTGGAAGCAACTACATTATAAGTACACGTCATTCTACCGCCTTTATGGAGCCTTTTTAAATGTTAACAGTTTGTCTCTGTAGTACTCGTATTGCTTTTGACGCGCCGCAATTTCAGCAGGTAGACCGTTCGATATGTCATTACACAACGCATCAAATCTATCTAAGATTGAAACAATACGTTCTTGTTCGGAGAGGGGAGGAACCAATATAATCGCCCTGGATATATTGTCGTTGTATAGCCTTGCTATTGTACCACCTTTCGCAATGTTCCAAGGTTGCAATTGATAATAATAGTAGAGATATTTGTTGAGAATTATAGACTCGTCGTGGGCTAACCAAACAATATTCGAATCCTGATAATACGCAGGTTCCCCGTTGTATATAACAGTTCTTCCAATAGTTCCAGCAGCAGAAATTAATATTTCTCCTTTATTTGGATATGAAAATTTATTTTTGTATTCAAGGTATTTATCGTAGGAGATATATGCATCAGGCTCTTTACCGAATGTTCCAATTTTATAAAACGGTACTTCTTCTTCCAAAGATGTTTCAGCTTTCAAAATTCTTTTACACATCGAGACTTTACCAATATCTCCTAATGTCATTCTTTGAACATTTGTATCATTCTCATCAAATGTAAGCAGAGTATCCCTGTAATACTCGTACTGCTTCTTTCTAGCCGTAAGTTCTGCTGTGAGTTCTGCTGTGAGTTCTGTAAAACTATCTAATATTCTGACAATTTCCTCCTGAACTTCAAGAGGGGGGATGGGAATTGAAAATTTTAATATAGCTTTCATATTTGGATGTTTTATACCTGAACCACGATAATAACTACCAATAGTATTAATATTTTGTGATAGATAGTGGAACAAAAACTTATTGTCCAAAACCGAACAATCTAACGAAGTAGCAATTCTATTATCACCTGTTACAAAATAACCCTTATGATATTTTACATTTGGTGTTCCACCCCATGGGATGCAGATAACCTCACCATAGGCCAAATAATCACCAGCCAACTCTTTTGTTGTATATCTTTTTTCAGAACTTATTCCTGTAGAAAGATAGAGAACTTCTCCCGTAGGGTCCTCCACTTTATCAAAATCAGCAGATAAATAGTATTTATAGTTACAAACTTTCCTTTGCATATATTTATCTACGCCGTTAAACCTTTTATCCCATGCCGTTAGTGACCAAAGAGGCTTATACTCCACCCCGTTCGGGCACAGCCTAGCAATCAGTTCATCTAACTTACTCATGGTTTTATAATTCCTTTATTTGTTGTTTTAGCCATTCTCGACCGATCCCACTTTTTAAATACTTTTCTCTTTTTACTGCTTCTTCTAAGCTACTTAATTGCTCTGTATAAACGATTTTTACTGGTTTATGTCTTTTGGTATGTAATGCACCAGTTCCTGAACAATGTTGAGAATATCGCCTTTCTATGTTATTAGTGTGCCCTTTGTACAAAGAACCATCTTCACACAAAATCACATAAACAAACCATTGTTCATTCATTTAACCCTCCTGTCTGCCGACAGGCAGGCCGATTTTAGCTACTATCTTGTCGATTTCTGTCCGAAGATGTACTTCACGGGCGACAATTTCAGATATTTCTTTGTTCAACTCCGCAATATCGATGACTTCTCTTGTATCTTCCTTTTCTACATAAGTACTTACGGATAAATTGTATTCCTGAGCTTCTATTTCTGAATTAGGAACAACTTTTGAAACATAATCAACATCCTTTCTTTCAGTGAAAAGCTTGAGAATATTCTCAATATTATATTCCGACAGCTTATTGTTGTTGGTTACTTTTACGCATTCTTTCGTAGCATCAATGAACAGCATTGAATTATCGGTTTTGTTCTTCTTCAACACCATTATGCATGTCGCTATTGATGTTCCGTAAAACAAATTGTCCGGTAACTGAATAATGCAGTCGATAAAATTATTATCAATCAAGTATTTTCGGATTTTTCGTTCTGCCCCGCCGCGATACATTATCCCCGGAAAGCATACTATCGCAGCAGTTCCGTTATTGGCGAGCCAGCTGAGCGAATGCATAATGAAAGCCATGTCGGCTTTTGATTTCGGAGCTAAAACTCCCGCCGGAGAAAATCTCGAATCATTAATAAGCAAAGGATTGCTATCGCCTTCCCATTTTATCGAATAAGGCGGATTCGACACGATGGCCTCGAATGGTTCATCATCCCAATGCTGAGGTTCCAAAAGAGTATCCCCATGGGCGAT
>CACYDE010000258.1 GCA_902773045.1 uncultured Ruminococcus sp.
ATTTTTTCTTCCAGCTTTTTATGCACTTCAGCGCTGATTCGGGAAGAGGATTCCTGCCAAACCAGCAATAATGAATAACCTTTGGGATGGACATACTATCACTTTCCTGTAAGCTTACTCTTCACAGCTCGCGAATTCCAATAAAGCTTCGCGTAGGTTGGTTTTAATATCTCGATTACTGATGGATATGTTTCCATATTGATTGGATATTTTGTTTTTTCCTGCTTATAATGCCTTGAAAGCTTCCGCTTTAATTCAGCCTCTGTTTGCGGCGAGTTGCAATACTTTTTCACCTTAGTGTACATTTCCGCAAGAGAAAACAGATAGCTTTTATTTGCCCACTCAAGCAATTCCGGCTCGTTATGCTCGGTAAAGAATTCTATCATTTCTTCCAATACGAGGAGATAATCGAGGTGCTTGAGTTTGAAGGATTGATTGACGGTGCTGTCTTGATTAGCGAAATAATAGTAAAGAACAGCGTCGCAGTCAACAACCTTTTTTGCGTTATATATTATCTTGTAAACCGTTGCATTATCCTCGTTGATTCTTCCCTCAGGTAAGCGGATATTATCAAAGCATGAACGCTTAAAAAGCTTATCACAAAGAATCCAACTCTTACCTGTTCTGTTTAAGAATGACAGTTTTATAAACTCTTTTCCTGAATACTCTTTCAAAGTAATTGATTTTCTTTCCCAACTATGCGAGGTACTATTACCTACAATATAGTTGCACACAGAAACATCAGCGCATTTTTTTATCGAATTGTTAAATAGTATTTCGAACATTTTAGGATGAATATAGTCATCGCTATCTACAAACGCGATATGCTCGCCTTTGCAAATTTCAAGAGCGCGGTTTCGAGCAACTGCTTGTCCTTGGTTTGCCTGATGAATTACAACTATTCTGTCATCTTTCCAAGCATATGAATCACACAATTCTGATGAGCCGTCTGTTGACCCGTCGTCAACCAGAATCAGTTCAAAGTCCGAATATGACTGATTAAGGATGCTTTCAATGCTCTGTGACAGAAATGACTTTGAATTATAAACCGGCGTAATAACACTGATCATATTAGCTCTCTTTAAAAATTTTCAAAATAACTGAAGGAACCCCTGCTTTTAGAATAACAATCAGTTTTTGGCTTTCCGTTGCTTTATCTGAATTTTTTAACGCAGTTTTGAATTCACTTGATTTTACAATAGATCTAATTATATTTATTCTTTCGTTTTTAGATAGATTTGATCGATTGGAAATATCCTTAATATCATCCAAAAACGCATAAAAATACTGTGTCTCAAATTCCTGAAGCTTGTTGTCTGGAATAAAAGGCTTTCTGGCTGAGTATATTCTTTTATTTAAATAATAACGATTATCGATCTTCTTGCCGTCTAAATGCTCGCGTTCGTTGTTATAATAGCTTCTGTGATTATATAACGGGAGATTAATTGATACAAATGAATCGCAATACTTTCCATATTCAAGATTAAACAAAACATCCTCGGACAACGAAAGGCTTTCATCAAAGCGGATGTTGTGCTTTTTGATAATATCAAGATCAAAAATACGAATCCAAAGTAATGCAGAGTAATTCGTTTTCCAAATATTGTAATACTCTGACATTGAATAATCTGTAACTGTTTTTCCACTTCTATCGTATACACAGTTGGACGCAATGATATTATTATTTGCATCAACGCAATTGCAACCGCAAAACACCCAGCTATTGGGATGCTGTTCAATTTGTCGATAGAGTATTTCACAATAATCGAGTTCAACAAAATCATCAGAATCCACAAAAAAAATATATCTTCCTGTTGCCACGTTAATACCTTTATTTCGAGCAGCAGAAACACCACTATTAATAATATGTATTACTTTAATACGAGAATCAATTTTTGCATACTCATCACAAATTAAACCGCTTCCATCTGTACTTCCATCATCTATTAGAATCAATTCAAATCTATCATATGTTTGTAAGAGAATACTATTCAAACACTGTGTGAGGTATTCTTCGATATTATAAACCGGGATAACAATACTTATTTTTTCCATAACTTCTTAATTCTCATAACCTCTAATCATACACCGAAAACAATTGATGTCTACTGATTAAGCCCCAATTTCAAACCATAGAAAAGCAATACTAATATTTTATCACTCAACTTCTCAATCATCCTCGGGTTAAGAAGCAGACCGGATAAAGCAATGCAGTTGCAAGTTGTTTCCTGCAATCTTGTCACGATCATACCGTATTTGCGTTAATCGAGGTTGAATTTGCATTCAACCTCGATGCGTTCGCATTCGTCGAAATAATTCTGTTTTTTATCAATCTCAGCATCCTTTTTCTGTCTGCCGAGAGCCAATCCAAAATGTTGCTTACAATAAACTCAGATTGCCACGATTGCGATAGATTTTATCTGCAAACACACGCTCAGGATAATGCCCTTTGCGTTTTCTGTATTGCACTATCATATCCTGCAATCCGGTTAACTCGTTGTTGGCGTCGAAACTATAACGTTCCAACTGAGTCCAACTGTCGCAGAAACTGATATCAAGCTTTACAACAAACCCTACCTTCGCTTTGGCTTTTCCGCGTACGATCGGTCTGATCCACGGCTAATTCAGACTGACGATCCTGTCCTTGGCACTGTGAGTGCGGTTATCGTACATTTCTTTTTGCTGGGCGTAGATTATTTGGATTGTGGATAACTATTACTCATATTTTGCAGGCAATATTTCCCCATTTGCAAGCATTTTTTCAATGTGGCCGATGTTCCTGTTGAGATAGCTAAGCTGCTTTTTGATAGCCTTGCGCGTCTGCTTTGCTCTTGGCTTGCAGCTGCTGGTATAGGATGTTATAGTCTTTATGCGCTTCCTTGCGGTAGGTACGCGACTTTTGCTCGCCTTTTACGTGCTGCATTTCTCGCTGCACTCACGAGCCTTGTTGAGTAAGGATACATCCTGTGGATATGCGATCTGTGACGGATCTCAGGTCGCGTCAACGATTATTGTGCTACTGTTCATATCGTTATCATCGTAGTCGTCTTTTCTTGCTTCGCCTGCTCTGCGAAGAATCTCATTTCGTTGTTTTCTCCGATAATCGCAGGTATCAAGCGTTTGCGGAAGTGCTCCATCATTGATGGAGCAAACGACGGCTTGCTGTCGTCAAAAGCTTTGTAGCCACAGAAATATTGGAGATACAGATTCTCTTAGATTTGAAGCGAAATCTCGGAGTCGGAGAAGCAGTACTCCGCTTGAATAATTCTCGCGCCAAGACCGAGACGAAGCGACTTTGCAACACTACCCCCTTCTTGTTGGAAAAAAGCTTCGCGTAGTTCTTTTCTATCTCAAAGCACGGAATTACCTGCGTGCGCTTCACCCAGCGGTTGCTGTTTTTCAGATTCACACCTACCGGCTGCCCGAAATCTTCAAGACTTATTTGCCCGTTGCCGAATTTATACATCCCACTCATCTCCAAATGCATGCTTTTTGCGGTTTTTCCGCTTTTTTCCTTGCATTTATATTATACTTTGTTTTAACAGGTTTTGCACTGTTAATCGGAGATTTGGAATTGTTTAGGTTGCATTGATTAATATCTTCTAAACAAGCAGATGTTATAAACAGCTGATAACATAAATACGTATCTCCGCCCTCAGCCTCTCGATTCTACTCAAATTGAGTATTAGAACGGACAATTCAATCGATGAAGCAAATTGAAAATTTCAGCCTTGTTACAATTATATCCATGCCCAAATTTCGTTTTCAGAGACTGAATTTGCACTCAACCTCAATATGCTAAAAGACAAACCTATATTACTCCAAAAAGGTAATAGCCATCATCTTTTGACAAAAAACGCCTTGCGATTATTCGATTTACTATTTTATAAAAAAATACACTTTTTGAAAAAAACAAAAATGAAATATTTATTATTCTTAGTGCAGTATTTCTTCCAAACTCTTTTCTCAATGAAGAAAAATTAAACAATGTCTTTTTGGTCCAATGATTGTACCAAGACTTTTTAATGATTTTTTTTGTCTCCTCTTGTATATTTCCAATTAATTCGGAATACAATAACAAGCTATATTGATTATACATTACTAGAAAATGTATAATATAAAACCTCTTGTAAATAACATAGAATTTTCCAGAACTAATTCGCGTTCCGAGTTTAAAAGATACCTCATTTAAAGAATTAAGCTTTATAGTCCCTCTGCTTTTTCCGATAATTGAATCTCCTCTTGTTAAGTAATAATATCCACAATAATCTGAAATCAACACTTTCTTACAATAAAGCAAATACTCAAATAAGAAGCACATATCTTCTGCATAATCAAGAATCTCGTAAAAGTAAATAGAATTCTCTTTTATTAGCTTCATATTAAAAACCCAAAGCCATACCCCCCACTTAAAATCATAGCTAGTTAATGACTTAACTAATAACTTCAAATAATCTAACTGCGAATCAATACAATACAACCTTTGTTTCGGAATCCATGAACTAATAACTCTATCCTTCTCATCGATATTTATAAAGCCAAAAGATGCAGCATCAATGTCAGTATCTTTAATTTTTGAGTACATGGTTTCTAGCCATTTTTCTTCAACATAATCATCCGAATCACAAAATGCAACATATTTCCCTCTAGCAATTTTTAATCCTTCATTTCGAGCGGACGAAACTCCTCCGTTCTGTTTATGAATAGTAATTACTCTTTTGTCAATAATACTAAAATGATTACAAATATCCTTACATTTATCAGTTGAACCATCATCTATTAGAATCAACTCAAAATCAGAATACGTTTGATTTAATAAACTCGTAACACATTTATTTAAGTAACGTTCAGAATTGAATACAGGTACAATAATACTAAAAGTAACCATAATTAACACATCTAATAATGATGTTATCCCTCTCTTTCAAACTAAAATAAAAAATGCAACAATAACAATCCCAAATCTCTAATGAACAGTACAAAAAATGTCAAAACATGGTAAAATAAATGCAAGAAAAGAGGCTCTGTCCAAAAACCGGTGGGTAAGAAACAGAAGTATCGTAGAAAAAATCTGACGAATCTGTAAATCGCATTTATTCTACGGTCTATTAACAATGAGCCTCTATGCATATGGTATTCCATCAGCGCCGGCAAGCCCCTTGAAAGGGTTGCTGCCCGGCATTCATCCTACCATATGCATACTCACAGTGAACCTGTCAATAATACTTGACACATTCATCTTCCGCCAGCATTGTTCTCGCTCTGAACGATCCCGTTTTTAGCAATGGCGGCGCGATATTTGGCACTTGTGTATTGGTCGCCGTGGTTAGAGTGGATGATCGTTCCTTGGAGCTGCGGGTACATTTTCATCTCGTTGGAAAGTGTTTTGACGCATATATCTGCTTTCATGTTATTGTCCATTGATAAGCCCAACACCTCCGAGTTGAAGAAATCGAAAATCGCTGAAACATACAGCTTACCACCTTTGCGGGTACTTCCATGATATCTGTGACGCCCTTCACAAATGGCTGATTGGCGGTAAAATTGTGTTTTGATCTTGTTATCTGATTCTTGCGCCTCACAGTCGGCTTTGGTAATCCCGTTAGGCTTTCATTTTGTCGGAACGTTCAGGTGATTGTTGCGCATTACCTTGCACACTGTCCCTCTGCATGGGAACTTAAAATTCTCAGATGATTTCAGTTTTAACGCCTGATACATCCTGTTTTTGCCGTAAGTATCGTTGTATTCATCCTCTGCGATGATCTTCATGATCGCTTTGACCAGAGCTTCATATTTGTAAGGTCTGTCCTTTGTACGGAGATGCTCATAGAATCCCTGCCTTCTGACCTTCATCAGCCTGCAGTACATCGCACCTTCGTCAGACCTGCTGTCAATGAAAATCATTCTTTCGTTTTTCCCGACTTCCGACGGTTCGCAGCGAAAAAAGCGGCTGCATCCGCCAATATCTCGTTTTCTTCCTGCAAGCGCATATTTGCTTTTTCAAGATAGCGGCTCTTTTTACGCAGCGCGATCAGCTCTTCGACCAGGCTCATCGAGCTTTCGGAGCTTTGGGTGCCTCTGCCGAGATTTATGTAGCCAAACCGTGCTTTTCTGACCCAACCGTACAGAGTGTTCTTGGGGATCCCCAATTCCTCCGCTGTCTTCGAATGACCGATTTTTTCTGCCAACCTAACCGCTTGAACCTTGTATTCATCGTCGTATTGTCTTTGTTCTGCCATCGTTGACACTCCTTTGTTTTTGCTCTGGTAAAAGCGCTCTTTGAGAGAGAACGGCTTATACCGCCGCCTTAACTTATCGCATATTTACCGGTGATTCTCAATGGCGGCGCCAGCCGTTCGTTTTACCCTTGACTATCGCCGGAAAATTTGCTACATGACGTTGCTCGCAGAGATGCCTTTAATTGAGAGATTTCTTTTATGTTTTCTCGTTTTGTTCGAGTGCCCTGTGTCAACTTTTATAATACAGGATCAGGATATGATATCTGCGACGGCGCACAGGTCGCGTCAACGATCATGGTTCCGCTGTTCTTATTGTCGTCATCGGAGTCGTCTTTGCTC
>CACYDE010000259.1 GCA_902773045.1 uncultured Ruminococcus sp.
ACACTCATTCTATCCAGTACCTCCTTAATTATACTTGCCGGCGTTGATGCTCCGGCAGTAATGCCTATTTTGTTGTCCCCCCGGAAAGAAATGTGCTCAAGCTCGGCGGCAGTTTCGATCAGATAGGTTCTTTCACAGGAAGCTTTACAGATCTTATAAAGCTTGTTTGTGTTTGAACTGTGACGTCCACCAACCACAATCATTACATCAGATGTTTTCGCCAACTCATACGCATCAATTTGTCTTTGTGAGGTCGCATTACATATTGTATCAAAAAAAACAGATTTTGTATATAGTTTTTTTAATTTTTCTGAATATTTTTCCCATTCTGTCACATCAAATGTCGTCTGAGCAACCACACAAAGCTCGGACTCCTTTAATTCCGGACAAGATTCTGTTAAATTATCCAGTTCGTCTTCGTTCTGAAATGTATAAGCCTTCGTTGAACAATGGCCAATGATTCCCTGAACCTCGGGGTGTTCCCTGTTTCCGGCAATCAATATAAGCTTTCCGTCATCCGACTGTTGCGAAACTATTTTATGTATTTTCGCAACAAAAGGACACGTCGCGTCAACGCAGTCTATTTTCTCATCCTTAAGAAAACCATACACATCACTGCTGACACCATGAGAACGAATTACAAGCGTTCTGCCGCTTTCAGTCTCCGAAGGACTTTTAACAGCCGTAACGCCTTTTTTTTCAAGCTCGTCCACAACTTGTTTATTATGTATTATCGGACCGAGAGTGCTGACTGCGACACCGTCAGCTATAAGTTTATTAACCATATTCACGGCACGATTGACACCAAAGCAAAAGCCTGCACTTTTTGCAACCGTTATTTCCATATCATCAACTCTTACTGTTAAACTCCTCGATATGCTTCTCCCGCATTTCGGAAATAATTCCCATCAGCTTAGCAGCCGCCTCGCGATACTCCTTGTTTGTTCCCTCAATTATCCCGAGTTCTTCGCACGTCATTGGCTTTCCGTAGGTTATCTTCGTCTTCCTGAAGGCTTTGACAAAACCTGTCTTTCCGGTAATACAGCAAGGTATGATGGGAGATTTCGAAGTAAATGCAATAAGAAAAGCGCCGATGTGAGGCCGTCCGAGCTTGCCTGTTCTTGAGCGTGTTCCTTCTATAAAAATACCCACACAGTTGTCGTCGTTCAGAAGTTCCTCCGCAGTCGAGATCGCCTTTCCGCCGTCATTTCCCCGATTCACCGGAAAAGCTCCGTAGGAACTGATGATCTTTGCAAGCAATTTATTTTTAAAAAGTTCCTTTTTCGCCATGAAATGAACCAACCGATTCTGAGTATAATTGATGAGCACCGGATCAATATTGCTGACATGATTGCTGCATACTATCATTCTCTTATCCTCGGGAAGACATTTGCTGTTTTGAACTTCACAGGGATAGATCACACTGAACCAAAAGCGGTAAAGCACTCTCGCCAGCGGATAACTTCCGGGTAACTTTCTCATAGCTTTTCCTCAATCACTCTTTTTATTGCGTTAACGGATTGTTCAAAATCCATTTCGGACGTATCAACTATTACCGAGTCCTCCGCAGGCTTCAATGGAGCGATCTCTCGGTGAGAGTCCTGATAATCTCTCTTCACAACGTCCTCCAATACAACATTATACTCTATTTTTTCATTTTTTTCAAGTAGTTCTTTGTATCTTCTTTCTGCTCTTTTTTCGGCAGACGCGGTCAGGAATATCTTTACGTCAGCGTTCGGAAGAACTACGGTTCCGATATCTCTTCCGTCCATGATAACATTATTACGGCATGCGATCTCCCTTTGAAGATCAAGCAAAAAACTGCGTACCATCGGGATTTTCGAGATTTTGGAAGCCGCCATCGAAACCTCTTCCGTGCGTATTTTTCCCATAACATTTTCACCGTTAAGAAGAACTGCCTGAGAACCGTTTATGAAAGTAATTTCAATTTTCGTCGAATTCAACAATTTCTTCAAGGAAATTTCGTTATCTGTATTAACGTCATTTTCTATTGCAGTCAAAGCCAAAGATCTGTACAAAGCACCCGTATCAATATGAATAAAGCCGAGCTGTTTGGCTACTGTTTTGGAAATGGAACTTTTTCCTGCGCCCGAAGGGCCGTCTATAGCAACTGAAAACATATTTTTACACCTCACTGTTTAATATCGAGCTTCCCGCAAGAAATCCTGTAGAGAAAGCTATCTGCAAATTAAATCCTCCCGTATAAGCGTCAACATCTATCACTTCACCCGCAAAATAAAGGTTTGTGCAAATTTTTGAACTCATTGTTTTCGGGTCTATCTCCTTGACATTCACACCTCCCGACGTCACGATCGCTTCCTCGATCGGACGAAATTCTTTGAAAGTGACCGTGAGATTTTTTATCACCCGAGCAAGTTCAAAGCGTTCCGCTTTTGTTATCTCATGGCACTTTTTATGGGGATCGATTTTTGAAAGCTTCACCGCAACAGGAATAAATTTTTTGGGAAGAAGATCGTCAAGAGAATTGATTATATCCTTGTTTATATATTTTTCAAAATCCTTTAAAATTCTTTTGTCAAGCTGTTCCGGGCTAAGCGCAGGTTTAAAATCAATGGAAAAGCTGTAGTTCCGACATTTTTTCAAGTTCAGGTGTGCGCTTGCGCTCAGAACCATAGGCCCGGATATTCCGTAATGAGTAAATATCATTTCTCCGAAATCAGAGTAAACTTCCTTGTTTTTATTGTTTTTCACCGTCAGTGAAACGTTTTTTAAAGAAAGTCCCTGAAGTTCCGGACACCACTCCTCATTCACAACGATCGGAATAAGAGACGGAACCGGTTCGATTATTGAATGACCTGCCTGTTTCGCAAGAACATAACCATACCCGTTGGAACCTGTGCGGGAATATGAACAGCCCCCGCAGCAAATCATTACTCCGTCGGAAAAATAATCTTCGTCATCAGTTTTTACGCCGAGAACATTATTGTCCTCGATAATAAGGCTTTCAACACTTTTGTTAACCAATTTGACTCCAAGGCTGCGAAGCTGAAGAAATAATGCGTCAACGATATCCATAGCTTTGTCGGATCGCGGAAAAACCCGGTTTCCTCTCTCCGTTTTAAGCGGTACTCCGCAGTCTTCAAAGAAATTCATGGTATCCTTCGGTGAAAAAGCCGAAAACGCACTGTATAAAAAACGATTGTTTGTCGGCACGGAAGATATCAGGGTATCCATATCGCAATTATTGGTAACATTACATCGGCCTTTGCCCGTGATGAGAAGTTTTCTTCCGATTTTGGGATTTCTGTCAAACAAAGTAACGCTCAGCCCTCGTTTCGCCGCAGTGACGGCAGCCATGCAGCCGGATGCTCCGGCACCGATAATTATTACAGATCTATTCTTCATCCGACAAGCTCTCCCCGTTTTTAATATAAAGATCGTATCTGTCCCAAATACTTTCAAGCTTTTTGAACGTCTGAGTCACCTCGTCACGCTTCCTCTCAACCGTAGCAACGATAAGCGCATTCACAAGACTCAGCGGCGCGACCAGAGAGTCAACGACCGAAGCCATATCACTTTTCGCAATAAGAGTGCAGTCGGATATTTTTGTTACCGGAGATGTCATGCTGTCTGTGATAGCAATAACATGGGCGCCGTTCTGAGACGCAAATCGCATCGCTTCAACGGTAGACGAAGAATAACGAGGAAAACTTATTCCGATAAGAACGTCTTGTTTATCTATTCTGAACAGCTGTTCGTACATCTGAGTTTTGCTCGTGGTTTCGATGATCTTCACATTTCCGAAGATAAGTTCAAAATAGTATCCGAGAAATCTTGCAAGAGCAAAAGAACTTTTCACCGCAAAAATATATATCTTTCTCGCACCGACGATCGAATCGACAGCGCGTTTGAACGCTTCGTTGTTGTTCTCCTCCATAGTTTTCTTGATGAGTTTTATATCCTGATTCAAAACGCTCGAAAGAACGTCTTCGTAATTTATCCTGTCCGAAGCAACGTCTATTCTCTGAACGGAAGTAAGCTTGTCACGGATCATTTCCTGCATTGCTTTCTGAAGTTCGGGATATCCCTCATACCCGATCTCGGTAGCAAAACGGACTACCGTTGATTCACTGACCCCGACGTTTTCTCCAAGTTTTGAAGCGGTCATATAGGCAGCTTTGTCGTAATGTTCAATAATGTATTCCGCAATGAGTTTCTGACGTTTTGAAAGACCTTCCTGTGCGGAATGTATTCTGTCCAACAGATTTTCCATTTTATTTACCCCATACGCTAAACCAAGTGAATACCCCATTGATCCGGGATATCCACTCGGCAAAATAATTAATTCTCTTTTAATCAGTCGTCATCTTCTTCGAAGAAAAGAATATCTTCGTCATCTTCGTCGTCCGCAATGATATGACCGTCTTCATACGCCACCTTCGGAAGCGGATCAACCCTCACATTTTCCTCTGTGGCATATCCCAGACGAACCAATCTGTCATTGACTTTTTCTCCCACAAGCAGATAAATTACCGCGAAAATAGGAACGCTTAATAAAAGTCCAAGGAAACCGAAAATTCCTCCTCCGACAAGAACGCTAAACATTATCCAGAAGCCCGATATTCCGAGTTGGTTTCCGAGGATCTTCGGTCCGATGAAGTTTCCGTCAAGCTGTTGGAGAACAATTATTATTACTCCGAAGATCAAAGCCTGAATAGGATCGATCATAACCAAAAGGATCACGCCGGGAATTGCGCCTATGATCGGACCGAAAAACGGGATAATATTTGTTACTCCGACGCAAACGCTGAGCAGGACTGCATATTCTATATTACAGATCTGCAATACTATAAAACACAGCATTCCGATTATCGCAGAATCAATTATCTTTCCGTACAGGAATTTACCAACCTTATTATTACAAAGGTCAACGATCCTGAGAACTTTTCCGAGATGTTTCTGAGGAACAACGGAATAAGTGATCTTTTTCACCTGATTGAGCAATGTCTCCTTGTTGGCAAGATAATAAATAGAAACGATAACGCTGAGGAGAACATTATAAACAACATTATAAAGGTTCTTGGTGAAATCAAAAATATGCGGGAAAAGATAATTTGTGACTCCCGAAACAATCGTACTGAGGTCAATCATGCTGCTCGCATCGGTCGTTCCGCCGCCTGTATATTGAGCTATAAAGGAGTTTATGTCTGCGAAAATGTCCGACATGAATTCATATTCAAATCCAAACTTCGCCGCAACACGGAATACCCATTCCTGGAATGAAGTGTAATAAACTCCGAAGTTATCAATAACTCCCTGCAAACTGCTTGTGATCTGCGGAATAATTATGCTGAGAAGAAGGATAACCACCGCGAAAAGGATCGCATAAGACAAGATAAGAGAAAGCGGTTTTCTCAGTTTTGCAAGAAATTCGTCAAATTTATTTTTCTGCTCCTCGGGGCTTTTATCCATTAACTTAAAAGCCTTATTCATGAAGAACATATAGGGAATATTTAAAACATAAGCGATAATAAACCCCACAAGAAAAGGGGTCAGCACCGCAAAAATCTCTTTAAAAACCAATGCTATCAAATCAAGCCGGGTGAGAAGAAGAACCAAAACACCCGCAAACGCGATAAGCATCATTATTGATTTAAAAATACTTTTTGACAAATGCACACCCCCTATAATCAGAGTTCGCAGATGACCGCAAAGTAAAAAGCGTTTTGTAAACGCGGTTTGAAAAAAGATTCATTTTACAATTTTTCCGCCGCAGTCTCGCGGTCATCCGATCAAGTTTCATGTAATATAATATATCAAAAACCAATAAAAGTAAAGAGAAAAGGCAAATTTTTATTTTTTATACACACACTTTTTACAAAAAGTCCGCAAAGGAAATCTCTAAAAAACTGCCCCCACTTCATTTTAAAGAAGTTCATATCTCTCAAAAAAGCGACATCTGATTAGACTCGGGAAGATCGCCGAATGCATCTGCTTCTTTCAGCATTTCTATCACTGTTTTTGAAACCTTGGATTTCAATTGAATATCTTCGATCGATAAGAAATCCCCCTGCTTGGCAACCTCCACAAGACTTTCCGCAGCGGCTTCACCCACTCCGGGCATTGATGAATAAGGCAGCCGCAAAGCGCCGTCTTCGATAAGAAACTTTTTCGCTTCCGATTTATAAATATTTATAGGGAGAACTTTGATCCCACGCGCAAGCATTTCGTTTACGATCTGTAATGTTGCAAGATCGGTTTTCTCTTTTGCCGTGGCAGAATTTCCCTTGTTGACAATATCACGTATCTTCTCCTCAACAGCCTTTTTTCCTTCAAGAGCCGATTTTGCGTCGAAGCTTTCGCCGCGAACGGTAAAATAAGCTGCGTAATAAGCAAGAGGTTCATGAACTTTGTACCAACCCAGTCTTAGCGTAGAGATCATATATGCAGCCGCATGAGCTTTTGGGAACATGTATTTTATCTTCATACACGAATCTATATACCACTGCGGAACATTATGTTCTTTCATCGCATTGATATGTTCTTCGGTCAAAAGCTTAGTGGCTTTTCCCTTACGGACTATCTCCATAATTTTAAATGCCATTTTGGGCTCAAGTCCTTTATGAAGAAGATAGGTCATTATGCTGTCACGCGTTCCGATAACTTCGGAAATAGTGCATGTTCCGTTTTTTATCAGGTCGGCAGCATTTCCTATCCAAACATCGGTTCCGTGAGAAAGTCCCGAGATCTGAAGAAGATCGGAAAATGTTTTTGGCTGCGATTCAACAAGCATCTGACGGACGAAGCTTGTTCCCGATTCGGGAAGAGAAAATGTTCCCGTTTGAGAATCAATATCCTCCGGCTTCACTCCCAGAGCTTCGGTTGAAGTGAACAGAGACATGACCTGTTCGTCACTCATCGAAACGTCCATAACGCTGATCCCCGTGAATTCTTCAAGATAATGATAAATTGTCGGAACATCGTGACCGAGTTCGTCAAGTTTACAAATTGTATCATGGATCGAATGGAAATCAAAATGAGTGGTAATATTATCCGATTTCATATCGTTGGCAGGATGCTGGATCGGACAAAAATCGAAAACACTCATACCTCTCGGAACAACGACCATTCCGCCGGGGTGTTGTCCCGTCGTTCTTTTTATTCCCGTGCAGCCTGCCGCAAGGCGCTGTTCCTCGGCTTTGTGGAAAACCTTTCCTTTTTCTTCGGAATATTTTCTGACATATCCGAGAGCGGTTTTATCCGCTACCGTTGCGATCGTTCCCGCTTTAAAAACGTTTTCTTTTCCGAAAAGAACCTCTGTGTAACGATGGGAATGCGATTGATATTCGCCCGAAAAATTCAGATCAATATCCGGAACTTTATCGCCGTCAAATCCGAGAAATGTTTCAAACGGAATTTCATGACCGTCACGATGATATGGCGTTCCGCATTTGGGACAATTTTTTGCCGGAAGATCAAATCCCGAACCGTAGCTTCCGTCCGTGATAAATTCACTGTTCTTACATTCGGGATTCGGACAGATATAATGCGGACACAGCGGATTTACCTCCGAAATTCCGGACATCGTCGCAACAAAAGACGAACCTACGGAACCTCTCGAACCAACAAGGTATCCGTGAGCTTCCGAGTCGGCAACAAGTTTCTGCGCCGTCATGTAAAGAACCGAGAAACCATGTTTCGTGATAGAACCAAGTTCTCTGTCAAGTCTGTCCTTTACTATTTTGGGAAGCGGATCTCCGTACATTTTCTTCGCACGCTCCCATGTAATAGTAGTAAGCTGTTCCTCCGCTCCGTCGATAAACGGCGGAAAGTTTCCGTCGGGTATCGGTTTTATCTGCTCGATCATATCAGCAATTTTATTGGTATTTTCAACGACAATTTCATAAGCTTTTTTCTCGCCAAGATACTCAAATTCTTTGAGCATTTCCTTTGTTGTTCTTAAATACAGAGGAGCCTGCTGATCTGCGTCGGTAAACCCTTTTCCGTGCATTATTATTTTTCTGTACTCGGACTGATAAGGATCCATGAAGTGAACGTCACAGGTCGCTACTACGGGAATATTAAGATCCTCACCCAGACGTATCACCGTTTTGTTAAACTCAATTATATCGTCTGCAGACTGAACAGTATTGTTCCTGACCATAAACATATTGTTTCCGATCGGCTGAATCTCAAGATAATCATAGAACGACGCTATTTCCTTCAGTTCGTCATACGTTTTTTCGCCCAATACAATAGAATGATAAAGCTCGCCTATTTCACACGCGCTTCCCAAAATCAAACCTTCACGATGACGCATGAGAACAGATTTGGGAATTCTCGGACGTCTGTAAAAATAATTAAGGTGGGCATAAGAGATCAGTTTATAAAGGTTTTTCAGCCCGACAAGGTTTTTTACAAGAATGATCTGATGATATGTTTTCAGTTTTTTCAACTCTTCTTCGGGAAGCATTGAACAATTTTCACAAATTTTATCTTCTCCTTCATAAGGCTTGCTGAATTCGGACTGAGTATCATTTATGAAATACGCTTCCGTTCCGTAAATGACCTTTATATTTCCGCCTTTCGACTGAATTGCATTAAGTGTATTCATTGCTTCGGGAAAGGCCTGAGCAACACCATGATCTGTAATAGCGATCGCCGGCATCCCCCACTGATAAGCACGGCTGATAAGATCTGACGCAGGAGAAACTCCGTCCATATCCGACATATTGGTATGAAGATGAAGTTCACATCTTTTGACAGGCGCTTTATCTACTATTTTAACCTTTTCGCCTGTGGATATACTGCTCGCATGCATAACGATCTCGTTGTCATACTTATCATACTGAACGTCACCTTTCACTATGATGGTAGTGCCGGATTTAAGAAGCTCTATAGGTTTGCATTTTTCTATATTTTCAATGATCTTTACTGTCATTGATCCTGTGTAATCGGTTATAAGTATAGAAATAATATATTTTTTCCCGTCTCTCGTTGTTCTCAGATCGATCGAAAAAACGTCGCCCCAAATCATAGCGCTTCCTGTTTCCGCCGAAAGTGTTTCGATCGGAACGGTATTAACTTTAGTAATGGCGCGTCCGAAAAGAGGTTTGGAAGATTTTTTTGCAAGCACAGGATTTAATGAATCACCCTCACGAATTTCAATTTCGGGAAGAGATTCTTTGACCTGCTCCTGTCTTGCTTCGGCGGAGCGCATCACTTCCTCATGCTTTTCGACTTTCTCATTGATCGTTTCACGGCTTTTCTCTTCTTCGACCTGATTCTGCATTTCAATGTACGCTTCATTGTCAACGCTCATTGAAGTAACTCCGGAAAATTCTACTTTATACCTCACGCCAAACATATCATAAACGGCATTTGAGATCAAAGAAGCTGCATTTTGTCCCTTTATAACCGCTTCTCCTCCATGATAGAGAGTAATAATAAATCTGTCGTCCACAATTTTTGCTTCGGCGTCTTTGAATGTTCCGTTGAGAGTTGCGTTATCTCTTTTTAAATGAACAACTATTTCCTGAAAATAATCTTCGGAAAATAATTCGGAGCGGAACTGTGAATTGATTTTTACGCTTGAAAGTTCAAGACTGCGGACAAGCTCCCTCTCCAGGTTTAATATATCCGACTGAGAAACAAGTTCATCAAAGAAAACAGAAACAGTCATTGATTGTGACTGTTTGTTAATGTTTATACTGTTTACTTTTCCGATTTTCAGTTTCTCCATCAACGGAGCGGAAACGTATCTGTCAAAAATATTAAAAATTGTGCTCAAAATCAACAATCCTTTACTTTAAGACATTTCTGAAAACATCTTGCCATATCTGCACCATATTTTAATCAGAACTGTCGTTTATTTAAAAAAGCTGTACACAAAACCCGTCGCCGCAATTTGGTACATTGTATAGTCAATATCTCCTTATACCGATATCAGGAATTTTGAATGAGTTAAAGTTTTGCCCCGTTTTTTCAAAAAGCAGGCAGGTGCAGGAACGGAGTCCGCCCGCCGGAGGCGAACTCCGCTACCTTATAGTGGTAAAAACTACATCTTATCTATTTCTTCCATCAGAGTATCGAGAAGCATATTCTCGGGAACTTTTTTGAAAATTTCGCCTTTCTTGAAAATAAGCCCCATGCCATCGCCGCCTGCGATACCGATATCGGCTTCCCTTGCTTCTCCCGGTCCGTTGACTATGCAGCCCATTACCGCAACGGTGATGGACTTATCGCAGTTTCTCAGTCTTTCCTGAGCTTCATTTGCTATTGAAATAAGATCGATCCTCGTTCTTCCGCAGGTAGGACACGAAATAAATTTCACTCCGCCCGAGTCGATATCTATAGCTTTAAGGATATCTTTTGCGGCATAAACCTCTTTCACCGGTTCATCAGTCAGTGAAACTCTGATCGTATCACCTATTCCCTTCATAAGAAGAGAACCGAGTCCTGCGGCGGATTTTATCAATCCCATTCTTTCTGTCCCTGCTTCCGTAACGCCTAAATGAAGCGGATAATCACATTTAGAAGCCGCAAGTTCATACGCTTGAACCATCGTTGAAACGGTCGAGGATTTCATCGACAAAACGATATTATTAAAATCGAACTTTTCAAGCAGAGACGCATGATACAGCGCACTTTCGCACAAAGCCTCCGCTGTCGGAGAACCATACTTTGCGAGAATATGCTTTTCAAGAGATCCGGAATTAACGCCGATACGGATCGGTATATTTTTTGAATTACACGCTTTTACAACTGCATGCACCCTATCGTCGCTTCCGATATTCCCCGGGTTTATTCTTACTTTGTCGATGCCTGCCGCAACGGCTTCTATAGCCAGTCTGTAATCAAAATGTATATCCGCAACGAGCGGTACACTGATCTCTTTTTTTATAGCTTCAATGAGACGCACGGCTTCTTTGTTGGGAATTGCCGCACGAATTATCTGACAACCTGCCTTTTCGAGTTCGACTGCCTGCTTAACACTGTTTTCGATGTCCGTTGAAGGAACGTTAAGCATCGACTGAACGGTGACCGGAGCGCCTCCGCCGATCTCAACGTTTCCTGCTTTTACCTTTATTTTACTGCTCATAACAAAACCTCTATCCGCCAAAGCCCTGACCCGTTGCGAGTCTTATTATATCATTAAACGTAACAACAATTATAAATCCGAGAAGAATCAAAAAACCCGCAGCATGGATCCAGCCTTCATACTTCGGAGGAACGGGACGTCTGATTATAACTTCGATAACCATAAACAGGAAGCGTCCTCCGTCCAAAGCCGGAAGCGGAAGAAGATTCACGATTCCGAGGTTGACCGTAATTATCATCATCATGTAGAGAATGTTGTTAACGGCGTCAAGGAAACTTGTTTGAAGTCCCATCTGAGCTGCTTGAGTCACAACGGACGCCGCACCTACCGGACCTGCGATATCATTCATTCCGTAAGTTCCCGTCACGAGTCCGAAAAGACTTTTCCATATCATTCTCACCACTGAAGCGGTACTTTTGAAAGTCTCCGAGATAAGCGTTCCGAATGTCTTGTCTACGGCATCAACGGAAAAATCGAGCGCAACGGCAGGCTTTCCGTTATCCCCGAGGTAAGTGTAGAAATCTACGTTGCTGAGCGTTATCGTTTCACCGCCCCGCACAACCTGAACATCGGTTCGAAAACGCTTTCTTTCCTCCATAAATTCTCTTTCTTCGGGTTTATATTCAACCTTGGAAAGAGCATTCACGGTTTCAAGAGTTTCGGAAGTTATCTTATCCGCTTCTTCCTCGGTCGAAGCTCTGTTAAGCTTTTCGATCCCGTCATTAAACGCTTCGGAAATAGCTTTCAGCTCGTCTTCCGAATAATCCTCCGCTTTCAATGAAGAATATTGGCGGACAAGAGTGAAACCGCAGTCCTCTTTGTAAATCGAAAAATCATGACCGTCTACGATCTCCAGAGGAATCATCGCAACCGCGAAAGATATATCTCGTGAACAATTGATCTTATATCCTCCGATATCAATAAGTTCGTCACCCTCCTCAAGACCCGATTTCGAAGTGAATGCCGCCTGAGCGAAGCTTGAAATTGTCGTAGATGAGAAATAAGGCGACTGGGCAAGGAGGATACCCATCATTATCAGTCCAAGGACAATATTATTGAAAGCGCCTGCAAGCACTATCAACATACGCTGCCATACGGGTTTGTTTCCGAAAGCGCGCTCGTTGTCGCTTTCCTGATCCTCTCCTTCCATCGCACAAAATCCTCCGATAGGAAAGAGTCTTAAACTGTAAAGCGTTTCGCCTTTTTGAAATTTGATAATTTTGGGTCCCATTCCGAGAGCAAATTCATTCACCTGAACCCCACACTTCTTTGCGGTGATAAAATGTCCGAATTCGTGGATAAAAATTATCAACTCAAAAATCAATATTCCGATAACTATAAGAGCAATCGTCGTAAGTATAAAATCAGATCCTTTCAACAATATAAATTGCAAATCTTTAAGGCAATACCGCACAGAGATTGTGCCGAAGATGCGCAGTAGATTTTTTCGTCAGAGTGTACAGAAATCTTGCAGGCAT
>CACYDE010000260.1 GCA_902773045.1 uncultured Ruminococcus sp.
AGCAACCTTGACGTAAAAGCGATCACGGAAGTCGATCTTCGAGGGATGACAGCCATCGAAGCGATCATGGAACTTGAGTCTGCGATCGATTCCGCGATAATGATGAACATGAATCAGATCACTATCATTCACGGAAAAGGAACAGGCGTCCTTCGAACCGAGGTCCACAAATTCCTGAAAAGCTGCAAATACATCAAAAGCTATCGTCTCGGCGTTTACGGCGAGGGCGAAGCCGGAGTGACAATTGCGGAATTGAAGTGACTTTGTCATACACAGTTAATCCTTTCGAGGGGGTATTGTATATTATGAGAGATCAATCCGAAAGAGGGGATACATATTAAAAGGCGAAAACTGAAAACCGTTTTGACGGTTCTTCTCATTATAATTCTTCTGCTCCTTCTCGGAGCGCTGATCTGTGTTGCGCTTGCATTCAAAGACGACAACACAGACAAATATTACACCACACCTTCCATCGAACCTGCGCAGACTATCGCTCTAAGCACAGTCGCAGGAAACCAAGCAAACATTTCCGAAGACGATCTCAATCAGATCACTGCCTATCTTATCGAAAAAGCCAACACCTTGGGACTTTTCAACGACGACTGCCGCATCACGGCAGCATATTTCGAGATCAATTCGGGAAAACCGTGCCGCTGCTATTTTCAGATAGACTACAAAGGAAAAAAGATAGGATTTTCCTCGGATATTGATATAATATTGGATATATCCGGTGAGCAGATCAAAATTGCATTCGATAATTGTGCCGTCGGCAGACTCAAAATTCCGCGCTCCATAATTATCGCGGCTCTTAAAAACACCGGACTTCAGAACACGACGAAGTATCTTTCGATCGACGAGCTTACTTTGAATCTGCCGACCCATTACGGAATTGACGTTCCGGTTGTCGGAACGGTGATCGGGATAGACATCGAAAGCATTGAGATCTTTGACAAGGAGCTCCGGCTTGAAACAAATCCCGTTGTCAACGACGCTTTAAAAGGCATAAAAGATAAGATCGGGGACAAGATCTCGGGATTCATTGACGATTATGTTCCGGAAAGTGTAGGAGATTTATTTTGACAGATCTTAGAAGTAATTTGTATGATGAGTTAAAAAAATATTCGAAAACGGATGCTTATCCTTTTCACATGCCCGGACATAAAAGAAACACCGAACTTCTCGGTGTTTCTTTGCCGTTTGATATTGATATTACCGAAATAGACGGCTTTGACGATCTCCACGCTTCATGTGGTATCCTGAAAAATTCGTCGGACAAGGCGAGAAAAGTTTTCCACAGTGAGCATTCATATATGTTGATAAACGGAAGCACATGCGGGATCCTGTCAGCCATAAGAACAGTCACAAATTACGGCGACAATATTATCATCGCAAGAAATTGTCACAAATCGGTCTATAACGGCTGTCTGCTCAATAACCTGGAAATTAATTTCATCTTTCCCCCACAGGACGAAAGCAGCGGCGTCTGCGGAAGCGTCTCTCCGGAATCTGTTCTCGAAGCGATAAAAGGATCTCCGGACTCTAAAGCCGTTGTCATCACATCGCCGACTTATGAAGGTGTAATAAGCGATATAAGATCAATTTCACGAATCACTCACAGCTATGGTATTCCGCTTATTGTTGACAACGCTCACGGAGCGCACCAACGCTTCTTTGGACTCATGGACGGTGAGCCCGTCGAATGCGGCGCGGATATTGTGATCTCCAGTCTTCACAAAACGCTTCCTTCCTTGACTCAAACAGCCGTCGCTCACATCAACGGGGATATTATTGACCACAGAAGATTTGAAAAAGAGCTTGCAATTTTCGAAACAAGCAGTCCGTCATACATTCTGATGGCTTCGATCGACAAATGTCTTGATTTTCTGAAAAATGACTGTGATCTTTTTGAAAAATATAAACTGAGACTTCAAAAATTCTCGGAAAGTATAAATAAATTAAAGTATTTGAAGGTTCTCTGTCATGGTTCGGACAGTATTTCAAACCACAATTTCTACTCATTTGACCCGGGGAAAATCGTGATCTGCACCTCGGGAACAAGCATCAGCGGAGTGGAACTCAGTGATATTCTCAGAAAAAAATACAACATGGAACTCGAAATGGCATATCCGTTTTACGCTGTTGCGATGACAAGCGTCTGCGATACCGATGATGGATTTCAGCGGCTTTCCAATGCGCTTATTGATATCGACAAAAGCCTTTCACACTCCGAAATAAATATCCCTGTTCTCCCTTTTCCGAAACCCAAAAAATCAGGTCTCGGCATTATTGAAGCAAACGATAAAACGCTCCCCCTCGGCAGCGAAAAAATCAGCCGTGATTATATTTTCGCCTATCCTCCCGGGATCCCGATCGTTATACCGGGCGAGTTTCTCGATGATGAGACAGTGAGCTATATCGAAACTCTTAAGGCTTCGGGGATCAAGGTTATAGAATAATAAACAGACAAAACCGCTCCTCTGAAAAACAGAAGAGCGGCTGCTTATTTAAAAATAAAAACCCTCTCCGTTAATTCAGAGAGGGTTTTGGCTGGGGAATAGGGATTCGAACCCCAACAAACAGAGTCAGAGTCTGTCGTGCTACCGTTACACAATTCCCCAACGACAATAGTTATTATATCAAATATCAATCACTTTGTCAATATATAAACCGCAATTTTTGAAAAATAATAAAACCATGATCGGACAGATTAAAACCGCCCAAGCATTACATTTATAAATCCAGATTACTTACTCAAACTTCCCATAAATAAAATTACAATGAATGCAGGGTCTATCATGGATTGTCGATGTAAAGAATAGTTTTCGCTGTCGAATCCGAGATTGTTCTTCGGTCAAAGCTATTGTCGTCACCCATACCCCCAACCCCCTTTTCCTCAAGGAAAAGGGGGTTGTCGGGTTAGAGGGCTTCGCCCTCTAACCCATCGGGGCTATCGCCCCGAACCCATTCAACCGGTTACTCGGAAATCTGTTCAA
>CACYDE010000261.1 GCA_902773045.1 uncultured Ruminococcus sp.
AGTAAAGTGACGGTAAACGCCTTTTCTGTAATATATTTCTTTATCAATAACCTTGTAATTCATATTCGCCCTCACAAATTCCGATTTGTCGGTTTGTTCAGCAAATGAATAATACTGTTCTTGAACTTCAAGCGGCGGACAAATAATCATGAAGTTAGAAACAATTGGAACATTGAGATTCGGCATAGTTTGACCGACTGCCATATCTTCAATTGCCTTCTTAAACGATGGAAATGAAATAATTTTTTGAATAAAATCCGCTTTCAATATTCCGTTTGATCGAATTATCATGGAACCAGTGCCGCAGAGTAATCCATTCTCAGACACAATTGCACATCTGCCCATTTCACCCCTGCGTCCCATAACAACATCATTAATGAATAAATGATAAGCATTCAACTCTTCATATTTTTCATCTGACACAGTAAGCTTCAAATCAACAGCAATTTTTCCCTCGGAAATATGTGATGGATTAACAAGTGCGTGTGCATTTTCGATATAATCCTCTTTATGTAGGAGCGAACCGAAAGGTCCGATTTTGATTTCAGCCAATTCCCTCAGCGGTTTCTTTACCCAATTATGTGGATTGGTAACTGGATCACCAAACATCTCTATAAATCGGGATTTGACAAGCAAATCAAGCGTTTCAAGCTGCTTTTTGCAGAGGTCGATCAAGTGGGTTACTTTGTCGAGGGTTGCGGCGATTTGTTTTTGCTGTTCTTTTGAGTATTCTGGAATATAAACATCTTTAAGCCACTCTGTACTTAAATTCTTTTGTGCAATTCCATTTGAAGAATTAATACACATTTCCTCAAAATAATCTGAATTTAGGAAATGGAACAAAAAAGGTTTAAATATTTTTTTTCCTTTTAATCGTAAACAAGCTACACGTTGATTTAAAGCAGCAGGAAGAAATCTATCTGATAAAATACCAACTCTTCCAACATTACCAGTTAATGACATAAGCAAATCGCCGTTTTCAAGTATATATTTTGATAATTCATCTGAATATTCAATCGAATAAAATTTCGGGTCGCTATCTTCGATATATCCTTTTTGAACATTTGTAATTCTTATAACCCTTATTCCTGAGTCAACGTATTTTTCGCTCTTAAAAGCATAACCATTTAGAATATCGCAAATATCACCTAATTTACTCATTCAACAACTCCTCCAATTCCATCAAGCCTGCCGCTATCTCGCCTTCGATATCCCGCAGCGTTTTCATAAGCTCCTGCGTTGACGGGTATTCCACCGGCTTGTATTCTACCTTTTTGTATTTGTTAATCGAAAGGTCGTAGCCGTTTTCCGCTATCTCGTCCTTTGTCACAAAGAAAGACTGCTCCGTGCGCTCCCTCGTTTCCTCAGCCGCAAGGTCTTTAAAGCGTGCGATGATGTCAGGAATGTCGTTCTCGGCAACAGGTGTGCGCTTGTCGTCAAGACTCAAGCCGTCGGCGCGCATATCGTAGAACCAGACCTTGTCCGTGCCGCCATAGCCTGTTTTTGTAAAGATAAGTATTCCTGTCGATACGCCCGCATACGGTTTGAAAACGCCGCTCGGCATTGAAATAACGGCTTCCAGTCTGTTCTGCTCGATAAGCTCTTTTCTGATGGCCTGATGCGCCTTAGACGAGCCGAACAACACGCCGTCGGGAACGATGCACGCGCATCTGCCGCCTGTTTTGAGCATACGCAGGAAAAGCGCTATAAACAGAAGCTCCGTCTTTTTCGTCTTGCAGACTTTCAGCAGGTCAGGCGAGACTGTATCGGCGTCAAGGCTGCCTTTAAACGGCGGATTTGCGAGAATTATCGAGTATTTGCCGGTATCTGTATTAGAATCGGAAAGGCTGTCACGGTAGTCGATATTGGGATTCTCAACACCGTGAGTCATCATATTCATTGCACCGACTCGGAGCATAGTTCTGTCCATATCGTAGCCGTAAAACATAGCGTTGTTATAATGAGCTTTCTTTTCTCTGTTATAGAATATCTCATCATGATATTTCTCTTTCAGATATTCGCCCGCGGCTACAAGGAATCCGGATGTACCGCAGGCGGGGTCGCAGATAGTATCCTCGGGCTTCGGGTCAAGCAGCTCGACCATCATACGAATTATGTGACGAGGAGTTCGGAATTGCCCGTTGACGCCTGCCGTTGACAACTTGGAGAGAAGGTGCTCGTAAATATCTCCCTTCGTATCGGTTTCTATACTCTTGCCCATATCGTCATAAACGCTGTCCATAGCGTCTATGATCTTGGAAAGCAGCTGAGCGGTAGGTATCTTAAATATTGCGTCACCCATATATTTTGAGTAAGTGCTATCCTTGTTGCCGTGAAGGTTCTTTATAAACGGAAAAATCTCCTGCTGCATGAGTTCATACATTTTCTCGGCAGGCAGATCACGAAAAACAGACCACTTGTATTGCTCATGACCTTCAAACATACTTTTGTAAGGAAGACCGAGCATCATGCTGCTTTTAGCTTTGTCTGCGTCTGTCTTGTCGAGGTCGTGAATAAACATAAGATAAGTCATCTGCTCGACAACATCAAGCGGATTTGTAATACCGCCTGTCCAGAACATTTCCCAGATCTGATCTATTTTGTTTTTTAATTCTCCTGTAAGCATTGTTGTGTCTCCATCTCTGTATTTTTTTTCTTCGAGCGCCGACATTACCCATTTATGATATTGTTCCTTCAAATCTTCCGGCGATCTTATTTTCATCTGCGTTGGAAATTGCAGCATCCAGCCCCAGAAGGTCGGACTGATCTGCACCTGCACCGAAGTGGTGTATTTGTCTTTATGCTTTTTTATAACGGTCTGCTCGCCGAACTTGTTGTATATAACATTTATAAGCGATTCATCGAATAT
>CACYDE010000262.1 GCA_902773045.1 uncultured Ruminococcus sp.
AGCTGCGTTGTCGTCCTCGACATACGCCAGTATGCCTTCGTCCTCCGCCTTGCTCTGCACTCACCGGCATCGTCTCCTTTTGTCCGACTATTTATTTGGATTGCTATAATTAAAAATTCACAGCAGTGAGCAAAGGGTTCGGGGCGATAGCCCCGATGGGTGTGGGCGAAGCCCACACCTACCTTAGCCCCCTTTTCCTCGAGGGAAAGGGGGTTGGGGGTATGGGTGACGACAATGCAGTGTGATAGTATCAACTGTTCAGATCGACAGGAAAAATGCTTAAGTCGCAGACAATGGATTCATATCCGCAGCTTAAGGTAACTGATGGGGAGACATCGCTCTCCGAAAAGTATATATAAAAACACTTGACTCGACAAGTAATGATCGTTGAAGTATGAATAGCAGATTCATATCGGGATCGGAAAAGAGGAAAAGAAATGTCTGTGAAAACAAAAATAAAAACCTCGATCGGAGGGTCCGCGCTGATCGAGGGGATAATGATGAGAGGTCCGAAGCGCACGACCGTCGCGGTGAGAATGAGCGATAATTCCATATACACCGAGGACGTCGAATTCAAATCCGTCGCAAGCATGAGCAAATTTTTCAGACTTCCGCTGGTTCGCGGATTCGTTTCGCTCATCGACTCGATGAGACTGAGCATGAAGTGTCTTCAGCTTTCAGCCGACAAAGCAGTTGAAGGCGGCGAGGAGGAAGAGCCTTCGAAGTTTGAGAAATGGGCGATGGACAAATTCGGAGATAAATTCTATAACGTTGTAATGATCTTTGCGACAGTGGTCGGAATTGCGCTTGCGCTTCTTCTGTTCTTTGCGCTTCCGACATTGCTTTTCAACACGCTCGCGAAATTTATCCCGTCGCTTGACGAAGGAACGGTCTGGAGAAGCGTTTTTGAGGGCGTCCTGAAAATTGCAATATTTTTGGGATATGTAACTCTTGTTTCAAGAACGCCCGATATGAAGCGGACGTTTATGTATCACGGGGCGGAGCACAAGACTATCTTCTGCTATGAAAACCTCGAGGAGCTGACCGTTGAAAACGTCAGAAAGTATACTCGTTTTCACCCGCGCTGCGGAACAAGCTTTATGGTGATAATGCTGATCGTCGGGGTGATCGTGGGTCTTTTCATAACCGCGAAGAATCCGATTCTGAGAACTCTCATCAAGCTGTGCTTGCTTCCGGTTTCGTGCGGAGTGGGATATGAGCTGATAAAAATATGCGGAAAATACGACAATATTTTCACAAAGATCGTTGCGGCTCCGGGACTTATGGCTCAGAGAATTACAACGATCGAACCCGACGACAGTATGATAGAAATAGCGATCGCGGCGATCAAGCCGGTAATTCCCGAAAACGGCGAGGACAGGATCTGATGAAGGAATTTGAAAATATGACTTTGGGGTCGGTCTATCGGAAGGGAAGAGAGATGCTTGAAGAGTCCGGGATCAAAGACGCGGATTTTGATTCGCTCTGTCTTCTGGATCATTTTTTCGGCGCGGACAGAACCGCGCTGATAGTTCACGGTGAGAGAAAAGCCGACGAGGAGACGTGCCGGAAATTTTTCAAAGCGGCAGAGGAGCGAAAGACCGGAAAGCCGCTTCAATACATCGTCGGGAAATGGAATTTCATGGGATTTGATTTTCTCGTCGGAGAAGGGGTTCTCATTCCGCGGGACGACACGGAGATCGTGGTCGAGGCGGCGATAGATTTTCTGAAAACCATTGAAAAGCCGAAAATCATCGACCTCTGTTCCGGAAGCGGCGCGATCGCGGTCGCGCTGGCGAAGATATTTCCCGAAAGCAGGGTCACCGCGCTGGAATTCTCGGATTCCGCGGCGGACTACTTAAAGAAAAACATTGAATTCAACGGAGCGGATAACGTTACGGTCTTTAAAGGCGACGTTACGAAATGCAGTGATAATTTCGAAGACGGGAGCTTTGATCTCGTGATATCCAATCCTCCATATATAAAAACTGAAGAAATAGACACTCTCCAGCCGGAGCTTCGGTTTGAACCGAGAATGGCTCTGGACGGCGGCAGGGACGGTTTGTACTTTTACAGGATAATAACCGAAAAATGGGCGTCAAAACTTCGGCAAGGCGGCATGCTCGCCTATGAAGTCGGAGAAGAACAATTCGAACCCGTTTCGAATCTCCTCAAAACCCGGGGCTTTTACAGCGTCGAATATCGCCTTGACCTTCAAGGCTTCAAACGCACCGTCTCCGGTTTTTTTAACACGTGAAGCGAGTCTTAGAGTTACAATAATTCACGAACCCGACCGGCGGCTGACTTTTTACGGTTAGTTCTTGACCAACTTTGTTGGTGATCTCGAATTACTCTCCAAGAGTTTTTCGTAAAC
>CACYDE010000263.1 GCA_902773045.1 uncultured Ruminococcus sp.
ATGGGCGTATGTCGAGGACGACAACGCAGCTATGCGCTTACCGGGGCGTCGAACTTGTCTGGATATTTGTTTGGTTTGCTATAATATAAAGCTTTACTCACTTTTTCAAAAAATTCCCCGAACGGTTTTCACCAAGGCTCCCCCCTGTCATGTCACGGCGAAGCTCTGCAGATATAATAAAGAAGCGCAGTACAGTTTTATTTTATCCTTTGCTGCGTTTTTGTACAACAGTCATTGCAGCATGAGCAATCGCCGCAGCACTTACCGCTCCTGAATTTCTTTACAGCTGAGGCAACCGCAAAAATAAAAACCACTATAATTATAATAAGAAGAACTATGTCTATAGGCTTCATTTATACCACTCCTATCAAAGTACCGATGAGATGAACAAGCAGCGCAGCTACCCATGCGACAATACATTGCCATACAACAACCGCCACTGCCCATTTTCCTCCCAATTCTCGTTTTACAGACGCTATCGCTGCGACACAAGGGGTATAAAGCAGAGAAAACACCAGCAGGCACGCGGCTGACAACGTTGTCATGGAATTCGCTACACCGTCGGAATAAAGGACATTCAGCGTTGTCACAACACTTTCCTTAGCCATAAATCCACTGATAAGAGACACAAGTATTCTCCAGTCACCGAGTCCGACAGGGTTCATCAAAGGTACAAAGATCCCCGTAACTCCTGCCAGAATGCTGTTCTGTGCGTCATCGACCATGTTAAGATGAAAATCAAATTTCTGCAAAAACCAGATCACTACTGTTGCGGCGAGAATAACGGAGAATGCTCTCTGCAAAAAGTCTTTAGCCTTTTCCCACAACAGCTGCGCAACATTACGGGCACCCGGCAGCCGATAATTCGGAAGTTCCATCACAAAAGGAACAGGTTCTCCCGTAAACAGATACGCCTTGTAAAGCAGAGCAGCCAGAATTCCAAAAAGGATACCGAGAAGATAGAGTGACAGTACGATCAAGAAACTGTGCCCGGGGAAAAAAGCGTTTACAAAAAAGCCATATATAGGCAGCTTTGCCGTGCAGCTCATAAACGGAGTCAGCAATATCGTCATCTTTCGGTCACGATCACTTGGCAAAGTCCTTGTTGCCATTACAGCCGGAACAGAACAGCCGAATCCGATCAACATCGGAACAATACTTCTTCCCGACAATCCGATTTTTCGCAGCAGCTTATCCATAAAAAACGCAACGCGCGCTATGTATCCGCTGTCCTCCAACATGGAGAGAAAGAAAAACAGTGTGACAATTATCGGCAAAAAGCTCAGAACGCTACCCACACCTTCAAAAACACCATCAATAATAAGACTATGGATAACCTCATTAACATCTGCATTTGTAAGCGCACGATCGGCAAGATCCGTCAGCAAGTCTACGCCGCTTTCCATCAGTCCCTGAAGCCACGCTCCGATAACGTTGAACGTCAGCCAGAACACCAACGCCATGATCCCGATAAATACGGGAATCGCCGTATATTTTCCTGTCAATATCGTATCAAGACGGCGGCTTCTCACTCGCTCTTTGCTTTCCACAGGCTTTGAGACGGTTTCTTCACACAAGCGGAGTATAAATAAAAATCGCATATCGGCTATTGCAGCGCTGCGGTCAAGTCCTCTTTCTCTTTCCATTTGAAGGACTATGTGTTCCATTGTCTCTTTTTCACTGTTTTCAAGAGCAAGCTGAGAAATAATCAATTCATCGCCTTCGACTAACTTGCTTGCGGAAAAGCGCAGCGGAAGTTCCGCTTTTTCCGCATGTTCTTCTATCAGGTGACAGATACTGTGCAGGCAGCGATGTACAGCGCCACCATGTTCGGTTTTATCGCAAAAATCCTGACGTAATGGACGTTCCTGATATTTTGCTACATGCACGGCATGTTCTACCAATTCTTCGATACCGGAGTTTTTCGCCGCAGAGATCGGAACAACCGGAACTCCAAGCATTTTTTCCATCTTATTGATGTCAATGCTGCCTCCGTTGGAAGTCAGCTCGTCCATCATATTCAAAGCAACAACCATCGGGATATTCATCTCGAGCAGCTGCATTGTCAGGTAAAGATTTCGCTCAATATTCATCGCGTCAACAATATTTATTATCGCGTGAGGTTTTTCGTCGAGTACAAAGTTTCTGGAAACAATTTCCTCACTGCTATATGGTGACATAGAATAAATTCCGGGCAAATCCGTGATCCGTGTCTCGGGATAGCCCCTGATCGCACCGTCTTTCCGGTCAACCGTTACTCCCGGAAAATTTCCTACATGCTGTTTTGAACCCGTAAGACGGTTAAAGAGAGTTGTTTTTCCGCAGTTCTGATTTCCTACGAGTGCGAACGTTAGTACTGTCCCCTCCGGAACAGGATCACCGCTGCCTTTCGGATGGAATCTTCCTCCCTCACCAAGGCCGGGGTGTTCTGTGCGGTGAGACTTCGTTTTTTCAAACTTCGGATTTTCTTTTGATTCTATGGGACAGACTTCGATATTCTCTGCGTCGGCTAAACGCAAAGTCAACTCGTAGCCGTGAAGCATTAATTCCACCGGGTCGCCCATGGGAGCATATTTTACGACAGTGACCTCCGTTCCGGGAATCAGACCCATATCGAGAAAATGCTGCCGCAGCGCGCCGTCGCCGCCCAGATTCTCTACTCTGGCTGAATGTCCGATACTCAAATTTTTTAATGTCATTAAAAAATTCACCTCGTAAATTAAAAATTACAAAATAACACAATGTGAAGTTAGAGAAATATAATATGCATAATGATACAATAAATATTAAAATTTGTCAAGACTTCAACGATCTCATGACAGGGTTTTCGAATAAGTGTATTTAGCGAAAACTTTTTAATCTGCAAACAATGATAAAATAACAGTCAAATTTAAATCGGCTGCGGATAAACCGCAGCCGATAAAAACTTAAAAACTTATTTAGGATTCGATGTTACCGAGTGGAAATACCACAGTAAACACCTTTATGAAAATCTTAAATCAAGCCGACTCATTATGCCAATGTTAAAAACAAGAAATATGAATACGGCAGCACCTTAGCCTGCAGCTTTAACCTCTTGTCCGGTCAATGTATCTGTTGGCAATCCAACGCCATACTTAAGGATCTCATAAGCGTCCGAAGCCGTGATATCACCATCGGTATCAACATCTGCTATTGTCAGATAAATACCTGTGTAATTTTCGAGGCCAATGCTCTGTCTGAGAGTAAGGAGAGCGTCCGTTGCTGTGATTACACCGTCATCATCAAGGTCGCCATAGATCTTACCTGAAACAGGCTCAACGGGAGCAGGACCGGATGCAGGAGTTGTGTATGCCTTGATCGGGAAGTTATCTGTAGCAAGATAATCGTAATAAGCGGTTCCGTCCCAATCCAGAGCTGTGTTCATATCACCAACGATTTCAGACTGATCTACCCAGCTATAAGTTCCGCTTCCATCGTCAAAGTAGATATAGCTTTCACCGGGGTTAACTTTACATACCGAGTAATAGTAATCATAATAACCGTTCTGTATCATGTAATCGTAATAACCCTTACCATAAGAATAGCCAACGTTTACGAGATAAGTACCGTCAACCGACTGAGTTGTAACAACGGAGTAGGACTCACCCTTCGAAATTCTGCAGGAAGACGGAAGAGCTTCTTTCTGGAATCCGCCGAATGTGTATGTCTTCGTGAAATCAGCTACCTTTGTACCCTGTGTAGGATCGGCAGCACCCTTATTAAGTTTATAAACCTGATAATTTACTGTTGTTCCGGGCTGAGAAGTCATAACAGAAACAGCGTTAAGATCCTGATCGTAAGGAGCTGTGAAGACGTTAGCCGATTTCATTTCTCCGCCAAAAGCGTAAGTATTCAGATCCATAGCGCAAAGGGTATCGTGCTGGTTAATCTCGTCACTTGATTTGTTTGAAGAGAAGTAGTTCGGGAACATTGATTCAACATCGTAATCAAAAGTTCTGGGATCCTGGATAGACTTATCATAGTAAGAAATGTAGAAGTAACCGCTTCCGTTTACGCCCCAATCACAGTAGTTCGGCATTTCCTGATCCGTAGCACCCCAGCTGTTCTTAACGATCCACGCGCCGTCTGCCGGAGGTGTTCTGTCGTTTCCGAGCTGTGAAGTTCCCGTAAGGAAGTTACTGCGGGAATAATTGTCATCATAACCAATAACGCAAACATCATGGTTAGGAGCTACATACTGGTAATCTATAGGATCACAAGTGTAGTGAGCATAATTCGGGCTGATGTAAACAGGCTCATTTCCGAAGTCGTTAACGTTTGTTGTATCGGCGCAGAAACCGATCGAAACCGGGTGACCATTGAGAAGCTCCTGCTTCATAGCATCTACGCCAGCCTGATTGTAGGAATAACTGCCATAATCATCGTAATATGCCGGGCTCGGAAGAACGTAAGCCTGTTCGATCTGAGAATCGGTGAAGTGATATTCCTCGGGAACACTCCAATCCTCGCCTGTGTCAGCATAATAACCAAGATTGACGTAACCCAAAGCTTCACCCTCAGCCCAGTCAGCCGGCTGATGCTCAAAGGTATAACCATCCCAGAAATCATACTTAGCCCACAGGTAGTTTCCGGACTTGTTCCTGTAAGGAGCAAGACTCTCATCGATAGGACCTACGCCGCCGGAGAAAAGATTCAATGCGTAAAGACCTGTACCACCGATATTGAGAGCTCTGTCTGCCTCAAGAACGTAAGTACCCTCTCCGCCCTGTGCAGGATATTTATCATTGTTCTCCGGTAAAGCTGTTGCTGCGAACCATGCAACCTGAAGCTCGGAAAAATCAAGATTCAGCTGCTGCGGATCCATTCCGGTTTTCTGAGATATCTCATACATAATACTGCTTTCCGAAGCAGCAACGGCGCTGAACGCCCAACATGAACCCCATGGGTTCTGGGATTTGACAGGCGTAACATAATTCTTTCCGTTGACATTTCTCAAATCAAAGCTTGAGGGATAGCTTCCGCTGAGCTGGATAGCAGAAGTATCATCTGTAGCATTCGGCTTGCTGTGGGCAATGAAGAAATTATCCTGACCAACTGAATTAACGCCCGGATTCGCACTTGAAACCAAACGTTTTGCTGACTCAACTTCAATGGCATTCGCCTGAATCGTACCGAATGAGTTGAAACCCAGTGCGGCAGCGGAAATAAGGCTTAATGCGATTGCAGCTCTTTTTAATCTACTTGTTTTCATAGTTATCCTCCTTTAAGAAACTATATTTTGTTCAATTATAACACATAGTTTTTAAATTATCAAGTTTTTTTGAATAAATATTTAAAATTTATTTTCCATGATTTTATGGGAGTAAAAGAAATAGGACCGGCATTTCATAAATACCGATCCTATTTCAGAATATTATTTATATTATGGGAATTACAACAGCAAACTCCACTTTTCCTTCATAACAGTGAACATCTATTTTTCCTTTGTGAGCCGAGACGATCGCTTTGGCGATGGGAAGACCCAGACCATAATGATTGTCACTGCTGTTGCGAACTTTATCCAAACGATAGAAACGTTCAAATATCTCGGTCTTCTGTTCTTTTGTAATTTCCTGTCCGTAATTTACAACCGAAAGGCAAGCATGCTTTCTTTTTTCTTTCAGACTCAGAACGATCTCTTTTTCGGGAACGGAATGACTTATCGCGTTATCAAGAAGTATTGCCGTCAGCTGCTTCATTTGCGCTATATTTCCCGAAACATAGATCTCATCGTCAACATCATATATCAGCTCGTGATTTTTTTCAAAAGCAACACTTTCAAACGGAAGAGCCTCCCCCAAAACAATACGACTTAAATTCAGCGGTTCTTTCGTCGGAACCGCGTCTTCCGTCCGTGACAATTCAAGCAGCTGTTTAATGAGAAGTCCCATTCGCTCATTCTCATAGAGAATATTTGAAAGCCATACATTATCACCGCATTCACGTTCCAGGATCTCTGCGTTGGCACTGATGACCGAAATCGGAGTTTTCAGTTCATGCCCCGCATCGGAAATAAACTGTTTTTGCTTTTCGTAGTTTTCTTCCAGCGGCTTCACTATTCTTATGGATAGAAAGTAAGAGATCACAAAGATCACGCCTATGGAAATAAGCCCGTAAAACAGCGTTTGGCGAAGAAGTGTTTTCATATTTTCAGTGAGGACGGAATTATCCATAAACGCGATCAAAGTGTATTTTTCTTTAGCTCTGACCATGTAAACATAATTTCCGATCCGCCCGTATGATTTTTCTTCGGACTCTATTTTTCCGGCGAACTCAACTATTTCTTCTTCGGTCAATAAATTGGAACGCGAATTGCTTACATCAATAATGCTCCCGTCATGACCTTTTGCCACAGAATAAAAATCTGCGCTGTCATAAAGATGTTTATCCTTGTCCTTTCCGTTCTTCGGATCCTTTTCTTCGCGGGGAGGCACATCTTTCGGAGGAGTCTCCGAACTTTCTTTGATCTCACGTTTTTCATTTTCTTTTGGCGGTCCGGTCAGGGAATACGTGTTGACATAGTTCTCCAACATTCCATAGTTTCTTTCGGAAATTTCAAAATAGCTTGAACCGTAAATTATAATGAGAGTACCGAAAAGAAAAAGAATCAGTGAAAGCATTACCACGGCAATTATCCGGAATCTTGATTTTTTAAACATTATTGAACCTCAATTCATAACCGATCCTTCTGATAGCTTTTATTTCTGTCTTCGAACCGACAAAGCTTAGCTTTTTCCTTGTGAAAGTCATATAAACCTCAACATTGTTATATTCGCTGTCACTTTCTATTCCCCATATTCTCACGGCAAATTGTTCCCGCGTCAGGATCTGACCCTGATTTGTAATGAGATATTCAAGAATTCTATACTCTTTTTCGCTGAGCCTAACGCTCTGACCTGTTGTACTGCATGAAAGCGTCAAGGAATTTGTTTCAAGAGAAATATCTCCGAATGTGAGGATCCCGTCATTGGAATGAGTCTGACGTCTTCCGAGAGCACGCAGACGAGCGAGCAGTTCCTTGGTCATAAATGGTTTCGTAAGATAATCATCCGCTCCGCTGTCAAGTCCGCGCACTTTGTCGTCAAGCTCGCCTTTTGCGGTAAGCATGAGGATAGGAGTCCAAATTCCCTTTTTTCGGATAGCTTTTGCAATTTCGAAACCGTTCATTCCCGGGAGCATAACATCGAGGATAATAATATCGTAGGAATTCACCTCCGCCGAATCAAGCGCGGAAATCCCGTCGGCAAAATGATCCACCTCATAGTTTTCAAGTCTTAATATTTCGATCAATGCCTGAGCCATTCTTTTTTCGTCTTCGGCAAGCAGTAATTTCATAAGATCACCTCCGTCACAATATTTTTAAATTATGTTTATATTTAAACTGTTGTGCTGTAAAAAATAAAGTTTTGATCCAACTTTTTCAAAAGCACTCCAAGGGCACGCGCCAATGGGCGTTGGCGGTTTCCAAAGGCAGAGCCTTTGGTCGCTGACGCAGCAAATCGGTGTAGAAAGCAAACTGCCATCAGCGAAATTATAGCAAACCAAACAAATATCCAGACAAGTTCGACGCCCCGGTAAGCGCATAGCTGCGTTGTCGTCCTCGACATACGCCCG
>CACYDE010000264.1 GCA_902773045.1 uncultured Ruminococcus sp.
CAATGGGCGTATGTCGAGGACGACAACGCAGCTATGCGCTTACCGGGGCGTCGAACTTGTCCGGATATTTGTTTGGTTTGCTATAATTACCCTTCTGTCCTTATCGAAACTGTGTTTTCGATAATTTAAACGGAGTTCGAGTAACCGGTTAAATGGGTTCGGGGCGATAGCCCCGATGGGGTATAGGTGACGAAAATAACTTTGATTGAAGAACAGGCTTGGATTCGATAGCGAAAACTTCTTTACATCGACAACTCATGATAGACTCTGCATTTATTGTAATTCCGAGTATGGGAAGTTTTAGTTATTAAAAAAGCTTACCTATAAAGTTTCACTATTTCTTCCATACTCTTGTTTTCATCAAGAAGAGCAAGCATAGTTTGAGCGGGATTTTTTCTGTTTCTGATTCTTTCGTACAGCGGCGATAAAAATTTTTCTTCACCGAATCCGCGCTCGATCAGCGCTTGTTCAGACAAATCAACAATTTCCTCCGCAAGCTTCCACAGCTTGTCCTCGTTGACAAATTCCGGAAGCTTATCTTTAACAAAAAGTTTACGAAGCTCGCTCGCGGTGTAACCATGGTGATATATGATCGTATCATTATCCAATATATCGCCAAGGGGTTTAACGTTATTCATCAATCCGAGATGGAAAGCAGATGTACACATACAATCTCCGATAGGCTGACAGCAGACGCTTCGGAATTCTATCGTTCCTCTGTATGTCAGATCTTCAAATTTAAATGTTCTGAGGTAACCAAGATCTCGGATCTCAGGTTCAAATTCAATTGTTGTGTATTTTCCGGATTCATTGTCGTAATATTCTCCGGAAATCGTTTTGCGGTTGAAATAGTCTATAATATTTATCGGTTCGAAATTTATGTATTTATTTTCTTTCTCAACACAGTAAATGGAGGTCGAAGCAATATAATTCAGGATATCTTCGGCGGACGAAAATTCACAGTCATACATTCCGATGTTGTGAGGATTTATGCCATGAGGGCTGTTCTCCCAGAACATATCACGACAGCATAGAAGCTCGTTATCATCTCCCACCAAAACAGAATTTGAGAACAACAGCGCTTTGATCGGTTCAAGTTTCGAAAACGTGTTCAGAACAAGGGGGAGATTTTCAAATTCAACATCAAGCTGTACCTGTGACGCACTTGAAAATGTTCCGTACTGAGGATAGCAGTGAAAGTACATCGGCAGTTTGTATTTTGTGTAGCTGTGAAGATGGTGAAACAGCATTCTGTATCTTCCGTTTTCAATGGGAATATTATGGTTCACTTTTCTGTTGGGATTAACGCCCATTCCCGTCAATGTGTAATTATCCTTTGAAAGAATATTTTGTATGTATTCGTAATAAACAAGGAATCTGCTGTAGATCTTGTTCAGGTTATCTTCCTTACCGAAGGAAAGTTCAAGATTGTTGTATGAACAGTCATAAGAAAGAATATCGTCATTTTCTTTGCTTTGCGCAGCATAGATATTTTCAAAGTCATCAATTCCGATGACTTTGAAATCAAACTTCTCAATAAAACTTCCGGTCAGACTGTGAACGATATCAAAATCAACCGCTTCTCCGCTAAGGTTGACGATCGGCATTTCAAATTCAACGCCAATGAAATGATCTCTCTTCGTTTTCGTGGGCTCAATATACTTTTTGTAAAGCTCACTTAAAATAACATTTCTATCCATAATAAATTACCTCTACAAATTGGAAAATATTCTGTACAGAAGCTTCATGTTTTCGGGGCTTTCGATATACTCGTTCGTGTGCTGTGTCCCTTGAGCAGCAAGCTTTCCGTTTTTAAATGCAAGAAGCGTACAAAACGTCACTCTTTTCCAGTTTTCATCTGTCAGCGGTGCAGTTGAAAAAATGACCGAGTGTTCTTTCTCAAGAAAAAACAAAGTATCCTTGCAGTTCGTGTGAACGTAAAGATACTTCCCGTCTGTAAAGAGCAAATTGAGCTTATTGCCGTGACTCATATCGCAGACGATCTTGTCAAGGATCGAAAACCTTTCTTCGAAACTTGGCTTTTCATCTGTTCTATGTTCATTGATTTTGTCTTTAAGATATAAAAATATTCGTTCACTGTCTGTTTCACCCGACTGAGTCTTAGTGTATGGTCTTAGAGGGGAGAAGTCAAAAATAGTTCCGTTGTGGATCATGGTCCAGCGGCGGTGAAAACGATCTGTTCCCGAAAAAGGGTGACAGTTATCCAGATCGACATTACCTATGGTTGCGTATCTTATGTGTGCAAGAAGGAGCTTTGATGAGATAGGACGGCTGAGCTGATCTTTGAGATAGTGACTTTCGCATGCGCAGATACTTTCTTTCGCAACTGTCATATCTCCCGAATCGAGATACGCAAGTCCCCAACCGTGAGGGTGTTTGCTGCTGTTTCTGTAAAAGAGCTTAAGATATTCATTGGATTCAAATTTCTCTTCCGAGCTTACTGCAAAAAGCATGCACATTAACGTCACTCCTCCGGTATTTTTTTGACAGCGCAACGCCTTTTTCCGTATAATTTTCGGTAAAATGTTTTTTCACAACAGATGCATAACGCCTGTTGTCGTTACCTATTTTATCAAGCTGGAATTTGACTGCGCCTGCGTACTCGGGATAATATTTTATCGCAAAATCTGCGATTTTATGCAGTTCCAGCGCTGCTGCCGAACTGATGGGAAACTCACATCCGCAGATCGTGACAGTTTCGCTGTCATCGAATAAAGCCGATTTTTTCATATTATTCAAAGCGGTGATCTGTTTATTCTCGTTCAATTCGGAATATTCGACCGACATCAAATAAAGAATAAGAAGGTGAATAAAATCTATATCCTCTTTAAAAACGCCTATGTCGGAAAGGGGATTGAGGTCTATCATTCTCAGTTCGATATGGTTTATTCCGTTTTTTAACAGATTCTCAAGGTTATATTTTCCTCTTGGCTTAATTCTTATCGGATAATAAAGCTCCGAACATGATATTATATTGCCGTTGTTCACATAATGTTCCACGCTTTTGACATATTCTTCGATCGAAGAATAATCGAGAATGGGTGTGAAAAAATTCCAATACCCCTTTTCACTGCATCGTACGGAAGAATATCTGTTTCTTTCCGAGGTATCCATATTGTTGTATTTTATGAAAGAATCGTCCATCACAGGACTTGCGGCAGTTAGATATACAATAAGCCAGCTGTAAGAAAAAATCTTCGCTGCAAGCTCAAGATAGAATTTATCCTTAAATTTTCTCCGGTTTTCATTTTCTTTCGTTCCGGAGAGAAAGAAAAACGACTCGTCGGGAAGCGAAAAATTAAGGTGGATCCCCGACATCAGCATTTTTACTTTGCCGTATTTTTCAGCGAGATAATCTCTGTAAACACTACCCTTAAATTCTGCAACAGGAATCTCATCGGGGCTTGTGAATGACGGAGGATTTGAAAAACGCCACAAAAGTTCGCCTTGATCGATCAGCTTTCCTTCAACCTCTAAGAGTATTTCTTTGAGTTGAGTTAACATATCCTCTGCGTTGTCAAAAACGTCTGTTATCATTTCAACTTGATTTTCACAGAAATCTCTTGTGATATTTTTGTTTTCTCCGAATGGGTGTTTTGTCTGTGACAGTTTTCCGTCGGTTGTTATACGCAGTGATTCCATTTCAAGGCCGAATTCGGCTTTCGATAGAGTATTTTTGACGTCATAATCATTGAAATTAAATTTCATTATAAAGCCCCCGTTCTTTGTTTCGTTGAGCATGTTCGGTAAAATGACTGTTCTAATGTTTCCGCATAAACATACAGAGCCGATATCATCAAAAATAGAGTTTTTGAATACAGTCAGTACACATAATCATCTAAATATTACTTTTTTATAAAACCATTCTAAACATATTTGTTATATAGGTATTATATGAATATCATACACCCGAAAATTACAAATGTCAATAGAGTTTTACTTTTTTATAATAAAAGTATAATTCATTAGATTATTATATACTTTTTATGTTGAAGTTTTTAGTGGATTTTGGAATCTTTTGAAATGAAATCAATGTCTGTATCCGACAATGTAGGTGATTTGTCTCTTTCGGAGAAAAATACCGCTCGGAAACCTTGGAATGAACCGTATTTCAATATTGTGGGAATGTGTGTTCTGTAAGAATCATCATAAATACTTGACATTTTACCCATTTGTGTTATAATAAAACTGCATTTTTTTGTTATAAGTTTCCCTTGATTTTGGATCATTAATATTATAGCAAACCAAACAAATATCCAGACAAGTTCGACGCCCCGGTAAGCGCATAGCTGCGTTGTCGTCCTCGACATACGCCCA
>CACYDE010000265.1 GCA_902773045.1 uncultured Ruminococcus sp.
GATGCGCCATGAAATAAAAGAGCGATCTGTCCAGCTTAGACAGATCGCTCTTACGCTATCAATAATCAGCTGTTTTTGCTAGCTAACGTTTATCCACAGTGAAGTAAACCCAGGACCTTAGATAGAATCATTTCTTCGTGTAACCCATAACGTGCCTGCTTGCTCCCTTATGAACGATTAACAACGGATCCGAAGCCGTATCGAATTGCTCCCAAGGGAGCCTATTTGCCTCATCTATTGCTTTAACTTCACGGTAATGCCAATGCGTGTTAACTATCTGTTTCTTCCCGACTTTTTCTCTCCAACCAATTAAATCGAGCGTGTATAAATCGTTTAATAACAATCTATGCTCAGGGAACAGAGTTTTAAGATGTGGGTTGGCATTACAGTATTTTGAAAAGAGACTTTCAAAGTATTTCTCACTGAACGGATCAACATCTATCATTCTTACTAGTTCAAAAATGCTCTTAATCTCATCCGGAGAATACTTGAACATCATTTCAGATTTTACTTGATCCGTATAATAGTTTGCATATTCGGAGAAAAAGGATGGTGATTCAAAAACTACTTTCGAAGGATTACTTAACCCTCGCTTGACGCACTCCTTTTGAATCAGACGTAATAATACAACAACGTCGCGAGGTCTTAATCTAGTCCTACGTTGTATATACATAGATGCACGAAGTGGGCGGTTTTTCGGAAAAGGAAGTTGAAATCCAAAATAAGCATCTACTGGCACTAGCGTGTTTTTCCCATCCCAACCTAGGAGCCGATTCATCATTTTATAGAGTTTTGAAAACGGGAAATCACTCTCATTCCCATATGTCCAATCTAGCTCAACACAGTTATCATTAATACAGCTCGTAACATTGACAAGATTTGAATTCAAAAAAATGTCAGTTCTTGTTAAAGCAATTATCTTGAAATCGCAGCTGTCTTTCCTCTGCATTTTCCCGAGTATTTTTGTGTTTATATCATAGACTGCACGAACTAAAGCACTAATACACTCCCCATACTCTGTTGCATCGATTTCTTTTGGCCTCACATCAAGTCCATCAATAAATAGATAATGATTATATTTGAAGCTAATTTGTTCTATCGTTTTTCGAAATGCATCAATGGATCTCAGCCAGGTATCTGTATACTGTGAGGAAGTCCGTTCGCTCTGTGAATTAGCCGTGTTAGTTGTTTTTCTCCCGTCTTCTCCAGAAGTTTGAAATGTTGCGTTGCTTACAGGTGATTTTAAACTTGCACCCGCTTCGTTACGCAGAAAGTTTGAGACTTCTATTTGTTTCCCGTAACTGTCAATCACCGACACCGGATTAAATGAATCGTCTGAAACATCGTAACCAAAGAAAGTGCTAATCGTGTTTTGTATTTCTTTGAAATTCTTAGAGCGGCCAATAAAAGAGATTTCTCTTGACTCAAGACCAAACAGGAATTTTTGAAGAAGAATCACTTTCCACATGGTTAGATACTCTGTAAAGTTCAAGTGATTCCCTGTTTTCATAGATATTAGTTTCCCATAGTCACTTACATCAATTGTATGAGATTTGGAAATAGTGTTATCCCTAACATCGGCACACATGTATGCAGCATACAGTGTTTTTCCACTTCCCTTTGGGCCAAGAATATAGAATGTATTCGGGTCCAATAACTGCTTATACCATTCTTGGTCAATATAAATGAACTCAGCTACTTTATCCTTGTTTTTGTTCATATAATAGCTATCAGCTGACTCTGTTGGCAAGGGAATATCAACGTAGTTTCTTGAAAAGGAAATGCCCATATTTCCACCTCTATCTCTTTTTTGTTATTGTACTACAATTTCTAATTGACTGCAATATGTTCAGAAATCCGTTTCACCGTGAAACGGATTTTTTATATATCCGCACCTTGCCCTAATCCAACCCGAAAGGAGGAATCCCATGTATTTTACCAATGGCGATCATCGAGCATTTGAAAGTCTCATGCGGGACAAGCCCGGAGATCACTACGACAGCGGCGCGGACGGCCCTTTCCCGGAGTGCCGGAGCTGCCGCTGC
>CACYDE010000266.1 GCA_902773045.1 uncultured Ruminococcus sp.
GGATAATTTGTTCTGAACAAGGCAAATTTTTGCAGGAATACTAACGTATTTCAAGAAAATTTAACGCAGTTCAGGGCAAATTAGACATGCAGAAATGAAAAGTTATTTATAAACAGTTCCTTATCATCATTAGTCTGATTATACCATAAAAGCGCATGAATATCTATATGTTTTAATTATTTTCATTTATGAACATGAACCAAAATAATGCCGCTATTCTGCTATAAAACAAAAACCTCCCTGCGTGAACAGGGAGGTAATCCGTCAATATTCAGTTGACCAAAAATTGACCAAATTTTTCGTAAGCGCTTAAAGAAGGCTTGAACAAGCCATTTTTCAGCCGAAAGATTATCTCTTCGAGAACTGAGGAGCTCTTCTTGCGGCCTTAAGACCGTACTTCTTACGTTCCTTCATACGAGGATCACGAGTGAGGAAGCCTGCCTTCTTAAGAACGGGACGAAGGTTCTCGGAATCATACTGGAGAAGCGCTCTTGAAATTCCGTGACGGATAGCGCCTGCCTGACCTGTAACGCCGCCGCCTGCAACTCTGCAAACAACGTCGAACTTTTCAGCTGTCTCGGTAAGGTTGAGGGGCTGTCTAACGATGAGCTTAAGTGTTTCAAGACCGAAATAATCGTCGATATCTCTGTCGTTGATAGTGATCTTGCCTGTTCCCTGGTAAATTCTAACTCTTGCTACAGAACTCTTTCTTCTGCCTGTGCCGTAGAAATAATTTGAATTATCGTACATTTTAAAGTCCTCCTTCCTTACTTATCCCAAACTTCGGGCTTCTGTGCTGCGTGAATGTGCTCTGCACCCTCGAACAGACGGAGTCTGAGAAGTGCGTCTCTTCCGATGGAGTTGTTCGGGATCATTCCCTTAACGGCAAGCTCCATTGCCTTAGTCGGCTTTGTTGCCATCAATGTGTCATAGCGAGTCTCCTTGAGGTGACCGATATAACCTGTGTGGCGCTGCCACTTCTTCTGTGTGAGTTTGCTTCCTGTGAGAACTGCCTTTTCGCAGTTGATGATGATTACGTGATCTCCGCAGTCTACATGCGGTGTGTAAGTCGGCTTGTGCTTACCTCTGAGAAGTACGGCAGCCTGAGCTGCTACACGACCGAGCGGTTTGCCTGCTGCGTCAAGAATGTACCACTTGCGCTCAACTTCGCCTTTTTTTGCCATAAAAGTTGACATAGTCTTTTCCTCCTAAACGAAATATAAGTCTATGCGGAAAATCATTTTTAAAAACTTCAGTCCGCATTCGTGCTTTGTTATCATACCACAGCCACAGCCAAATGTCAACAGAATTTTCCGAAAATTTAATTTACTTTAATAAAATCTCTTTCATACTCTCCTATACTCTTATTAACTCGTTTATACTCATTTTGTATTTTTAAAGTTATAAATTAAATAACTTAATTCATTGTACTATTAAAATAAAGTTTTGATCCAACTTTTTCAAAAGTACCCCAAGGGCACGCGCCAATGGGCGTTGGCGGTTTCCGAAAGCAGAGCCTTTGGTCGCTGACGCATCAAATCAGCGTAGAAAATAAACTGCCCTCATTTTTGAACGAGTTAAGAATCTGTTAAAGTATCGGATCCGAGCTTATTCTTCGATCGAAGTCCTCCGAATTTTTACGGAAAAATTTAAAATATATATTGACAAACGTACTTTTAACTGGTATAATAATCAAGCAGTCTGAGAGACGGCGAGTTTGCGGATGTAGCTCATCTGGTAGAGCGCCACCTTGCCAAGGTGGAGGTAGCGGGTTCGAGCCCCGTCATCCGCTCTTGAGTTTAGGTCAACCTTTGGTTGGCCTTTTTCTTTATTTAGGGGATATAGTTTAGGTCTTGCTTATTTATGAAGCAGATGACAATTCAAGTGATTGTATTCTCTTTGATGCTGATTGTGAGGGGTGTAAAATGTATAATGATTTTGTAAAATGGCTTGATAGGGTTCTGGAAGAAAATACGAAAATTGAAGGAGAAGGAATCGTATTTAATTTATATGAGGATTCGGATCTGCATTGGAGTATTCAGCTTGTTTCTACATCATACGTTGATTTTGATGATGAAGATTGGAAGTGTGATGAAGTGTTTTCAACCGGAGAGGATTTATATACATGGAAACAGGATACAAACCGGGAAGAAATACTCGAAATTTCAATAAATATGGTGAAAAAATACTTAGAGGAAGGAAAGTATTCGGGCGTTATTAAGGAATATAGGGCTGTTGGAATTGGATTTGTCGACGGAGATTTGGAAATAGTGTACGTAAATTGAGCTTTTGGTACAATTCTTCCGACATAAATACAGGAGGTCTTCAATGTTTATAGGTAATGTTGAAATAAAAGGTCATGCCGCTTTGGCGCCTATGGCAGGAGTCGCAGACCGTGCGTTTCGCGAATTGTGCAGAGATTTCGGCGCGGCTTATGTCGTTACGGAAATGGTCAGCTCAAAGGGCGTTTCATATAACAGTACAAAATCAACCGAACTGATGGAGGTTTCCGACAGGGAACGTCCGGCAGGTGTTCAGATTTTCGGGAGCGAGCCTCGGACTATGGCGGAAGCAGCGGTGACCGCTATGCGGTTTAGACCCGAAATTATTGACATCAACATGGGTTGTCCTGCTCCAAAAGTAAGCGGTAATGGATGCGGCTCGGCGCTTATGAAGAATCCGAAGCTTTGCGGAGAGATCGTTAAAGCTGTGAGCGAGGCTGTGCCCGTGCCGGTTACGGTGAAGATACGCAAGGGCTGGGACGAGAGTTCCGTCAATGCAGTTGAGGTCGCTCGGATCTGCGAAGAAAACGGCGCGGCTGCCGTAACGATTCACGGCAGGACAAGAGCGCAGCAGTATCAAGGACACGCGGATTGGGATATTATTAAGCAGGTGAAAAAGTCGGTTAAGATTCCGGTTATCGGAAACGGCGATATTACGACTGCCGAGGACGCTCAGAGAATGTATGAGGAAACAGGCTGTGATCTTGTAATGATCGGACGGGGAGCTTTGGGAAATCCATGGCTTTTCATGCAGATCTGTTCATGGTTTGACAATGAAAAGCAGATCCCTTCGCCTTCAAAAGCAGAAAGGCTTTACGTTATGCTCAGACACATAAAAATGCTTTGTGAATATAAAGGTGAGGAACACGGAATGCGCGAAGCGCGGAAACACGTTGCGTGGTATCTAAAAGGTTTTAAAGGCGCAGCGGCTTTCCGAAACGCCGCAGGAAAGCTTACGACTTTCAGGGAGCTTGAGGAGCTGGTGGGGGAGGTTTACAGAAATACCGTCTGATTAAAAAATTGTTCGTCATTTAAACGCTTTTGACTTATATA
>CACYDE010000267.1 GCA_902773045.1 uncultured Ruminococcus sp.
AACGTATTTCAAGAAAATTTAACGCAGTTCAGGGCAAATTAGACAAGCAGAAATGAAAAGTTATTTATAAACAGTTCCTTAGTAATGTATTATCTAAATAGTGAAAAAATAAGCATTATCCTCAACTTAAGAAAACATGAAGTTCGAATGCAGGAATTTGGGGACGCAGTCCCCAATAGGCGTGGGCGAAGCCCACAGCCTAAAAGCCCCCTTTTCCTTGAGGGAAAGGGGGTCGGGGGTATGGGTGACGGCTAAAGCTTTGATCGAAGAATAAGCTCGGATTTTATAGCGAAAACTTTTCTTTGCATCGATAACCCACGATAGACTCTGCATTCATTATGATTTTGAGTATGGGAAGTTTGAGTTGATCTAAATAGTGATAAAATAATAGAAAACCCTGCTGCGAGGAATGATTTATGAAAATAACAGCCGTTATCAGTGAATTTAATCCTTTTCACAATGGTCATAAATATCTCATTGATAAAGCCCGCGAAAACGGTTCGACACATATTATCTCGATCATGGGAGGGAATTTTCTCCAGAGAGGAAACTGTGCTATACTGAATAAGTATGAGCGCGCAAAAGCCTCGGTGCTTGGCGGCGTTGATATTGTTTTTGAGCTTCCTTCGATATACGCCTGTTCAAGTGCGGAAAGATTTGCGCGGGGCGCGGTCGTGACTCTTGACAGCTGCGGATGCGTCGATGAACTGTGCTTCGGTGCAGAGTGCGGAGATGTTGAAGTCTTGAAGACGGCTGCCGGGATGACGGGTGACAGCGGAGAAGTTCTGAGGCTTTGCAGAGAATTCACAAAACAAGGATACAGCTATCCCAGGGCGTTTCAGGCTGCCGCCGAAAAATTATTACCCCGCACCGACTGCGATGAAACTGCCGTTTCACAGATACTCCAAAGCCCGAACAATACTCTTGCGATAGAGTACATACGTTCACTGAAACGAATAAACAGCAGGATAGAACCGTTCGCGGTTCGGCGTATCGGAGCGGAGCACGACTCCGAGATCACAAAAAACGATGTTGCATCGGCTTCTGCGGTCAGAAATATGATAATCCGGGGAGATAATTCCTTTGGCAGATATGTTCCCGAAACCACAAAAGATATTATTTCCGAAAATATAAAAAGCGGAAAGTGCCCGTGTGATTTTAAAAATAACGATCGAGGAGTTCTCGCTGTTTTAAGGCGCATGACTTCCGATGATTTTTCGAAGCTCCCCGACGTGAGTGAGGGTCTTGAAAACAGGATCATAAAAGCCGTCAGAGAGAATACCGGTCTTTCGGAGATCGTCATGGCGGTGAAATGCAAAAGATACACGCACGCGCGTCTCAGCAGGATAATGACCTGCGCTTATCTCGGGATAACAAAAGATATCGCCGAAACTTCACCGAAATATATCCGTGTTCTTGCATTTAACGATAAGGGTGCGGAAATACTTAAAATAATGAAAAAAACTTCAAGCCTTCCGATAGTGATGTCACCGGCAAAAGACAGGGGTAAGCTTGAAAAAGATGGACAGGTTCTTCTTGACCTTGATATCCGCGCGTCTGATCTTCACGGACTTCTTTCACCGGAGATACAAAGGTGCTCGGAAGATTATTACAAAGGGGCGGTGAAGCTTTGATGAAACAGATGGGTTCTTCATACGTGGTGTGTGCGGATCGGGCTGCGCAGCGGGGCGTTGTTTAATTGCGATTATTTAGCTGCCGAAGTAATAATTGAAAGGAAAGTTAAGATATGGAATACTATGAAAACGAAATAAAGCCTCAGAGAGCTTTTTTGATAAGCGTGGACACAGGAGAATTTGACGCCGAAAGTTCAATGGCGGAGCTTTACGATCTTGCTTTGAGCGCCGGCGCGGAGGTAGTGGGGTCAATGATCCAGAAGCTTGAAAAACCGGTTTCGGCGACTTACATCGGTTCGGGACGGCTTGAAGAGCTGATCGGGATATGCGGAAGCAGCGAAGTGGATCTTATCATAGCGGACAGCGAGCTTTCACCAAATCAGATCAGAAATATCGAGGACGCGGCAGACGTCAGGGTCATCGACAGAACTATGCTTATCCTTGATATTTTTGCGCTCAGGGCAAACTCAAAGGAAGGCAAGCTCCAGGTCGAAATAGCTCAGCTTCGCTATATGCTTCCCCGACTAACCGGAAAGGGAGTTCAGATGTCACGTCTGGGCGGAGGGATCGGAACGAGAGGACCGGGTGAAACAAAGCTTGAAACTGACAGACGTCACATAAGAAGAAAAATAGAAGCGCTTCACGAGCAGCTCACCGACATCGAACGCCACCGTGAACAGCTGCGCAAACGCAGAAAAAAAGACGGAATAATAACCGCCGCTATAGTCGGATATACAAATGCAGGAAAATCAACCCTGATGAATTATCTCACCGACGCGGGAGTCCTCGAAAAAGATCAGCTTTTCGCGACTCTCGATCCGACCTCGAGAGCGTTAAAGCTCCCGAACGGTGTAACGATAATGCTGATAGACACAGTCGGTCTTGTCAGAAGACTGCCTCACCATCTCGTGAAAGCTTTCCGTTCAACGCTTGAAGAGGCGGCTTCGGCGGATATAATTCTCAACGTCTGTGACGCGTCAAGCGAAGAAGCGCTTCTTCATCTTGATGTCACTCGTGAGCTTCTTCAAAGTCTCGGCTGCGGTGAAACACCGATAATAACGGTGTTTAATAAAAGTGATCTTGTTGAGAATGTTGATTTTATTCCCAAGGTTTCCGATTCGGTGCATATCAGCGCGAAAAAGGGCGAGGGAATAGACGAACTTCTTTCCGCGATCGAAAACGATCTTCCGATAAGAGTCAAAAGGGTGAAGCTTCTTCTTCCGTTTTCAAAAGCGGCGATCTCGGCGGAGATCCGTCGTGAAGGAACTTTGATCTCCGAAGAATACACGGCTGAGGGAATCGAGGTTGAAGGTATCATCGACGAAATGCTTTACTCAAAAGTCAGAGAATATGTTAAGTGATAATATCCATGAGGAAAATTATTGCCTCTGCACAGATTATTTTTTCTTTGATCTGTGCAGAGGCATATTGTTTTTATAGATTTAAGGCAATCAAATCACATAACTTAACTCGTTGTGCTATTAAAAACAATATTAAATGGAAATAATTGAAAAAAATGACGTTAACTTTGTCTTGCTCTGCTACCTTTAATCCTTAGGAACTGTGAAGAAATAAATTTTCAATTTATGCTTAGGATAATTTGTTCTGAACAAGGCAAATTTTTGCAGGAATACTAACG
>CACYDE010000268.1 GCA_902773045.1 uncultured Ruminococcus sp.
CCGATTCTTCGGGAATATTTTCTTCCTCTTCGGCATTATCCTCAAAATCCGATTCTTCGGGAATATTTTCTTCCTCTTCGGCGTTATCTTCCGCAGTATCTTCTTCCGGGACAGCATTTTCAATAACCGAAACGACTTCTACCGCATCCGGATTATCCGATTCCGAATCCTCTTCGGAAATTTCACCGATATCAATACTTTCAAAATCAATGTCTACGATATCAAAATCATCGTCTTCTTCCGGTTCATCAAAATATACGTCTATGTACTCCGTATCGGGAACTTCGTACTCAAAGTCAGCCTTTCTGGATTTCTCTTTTTTACTCTTTTTCGAAGCTTTTCCTGCGTCAATAAATCTGTCGGAAATTTCCTTTTCTCTCTTCTTGATCTCCTCGTAGTTCTCGGAGATCTCAACAGCTTCGGGTTCGGGAACAGCCTCCTGAGGCTCGGGGATATCAATGCTTTCCGCAAAACTTTCAAGCATTCCCTCGGAAATATCCTCCGCAGGCTCGGATTCTTCCTTATCTTCTACATCAATAAACTCGGTCGTTTCGGGAATATATTCAAACCAGCTTTCATCTTCCGACTCTTCTCCGTCAACCGTGATCTCATTCGCTTTCGGAGCTTCATCGTCAACCGCGATCTCGTCCGCTTTCGGCTCTTCTTCGTCAACCGTTATCTCGCTCGATTCCGGCTCTTCACCGGACAGGGTCATATCGTCTTCTTTTGTTTCCTGCTGCGATTCACCGCCAAAGCTTTCAAATTCATAAGATCTTGAATACACCGAAACGGGATCTTCGTCTTTTTGTTCCGATATATCTTCACTTTCCGGAATATCGGAATCCAAAAACGACAAAACATCTTTTGTTTCCTTTTCTTCTTCCGATGACAGTTCTTCCGTATCGGAACCGGACTTTTCGTCACCAGATCCGATATTTTCATCATCGGATGACTCTTCCGACAATACTTCTGTTTTTTCTTCATTCCTGCTGATATCGACAACAATAATTTCTCCGGTTTCGGGGAAATATATAAAATCGACAACGGAAGTTTTTGTTAATTTATGGTAAACAGGCTTGATACCTGAATCTGATTCTTCTTCATCTTCATCTTCAATGTCAATGTCAACGTAAACACTGCCGTCAAATTTTTCAAAATCGGAAAAATCGGCATTGTCGTGACCCGATCTGATCTCTTTTACTTTTCTTCTCAAAAAATCGCTTTCGTAAGGATCCTTCGATTCCGATCTTTTTTCACTTTTTCTTTCGGAAACATTCGACAGTTCTTTTCTTTTCTTTTCGGAAGAGCCTTTACTGTCTTTTCCCGGCGCTTTATCGTTTTTTTTCTTTGATTCGCTTTTTTTGACCCTTTCGGGTTCTTCTTCGTCATCATCGACAACGATATATGTTTTTACAAATTTAGAAAATTTATCTTTAAAGCCGTTATTCTGCTTCTCCATACTTTTCTTCTCCCTTTCAGCCCGCTTTTTCTTTCGGAAGAAAGAACCTTCTCCCGAGCTTTTTTTAGTTTTAATAATTAGGAATCGGCTTAAAGCTTTTTGCTTTTTTCGTTATCCATGCTATCGGGAACCGAATTTCCGAAAATCAAAAAAGATAATCGGCATTCTTCCAAACTCATTCGTTTCCCGATAAATATCTTTTTAAAAGAGTTTGTGAAGATAATTGACTTATATATACAACAACATTACCGTTTTCAACGCTCACAACAAAAGATTTCGGAAGCTCATAAGAAACGTTGACCACCCGACCGCTTTTTTCTGCAAGAGTAAGATAATTTCTGGTATGTTTTGAAACAGTCGTGGTATCCATATCGAATATTCCGACTATATTTTTTTTCATTATCACAACATTCGAACCTAAATGGAGATACATGAAGCAGCCCCCAAATTCGTATTGACATAACTGTCGGCTCCGAGTTTTTTCTTCGGTCAAAGCTATTGTCGTCACCCATACCCCCAGACCCCCTTTCCCTCAAGGAAAAGGGGGCTTCCGGGTTATAGGGCGAAGCCCTATAACCCAACGGGGCTATCTCCCCGAACCAATAGGACAGAGGAGTAATTAATATTCGGGAAGTTTAAGTTACCTGATCGCATCATTAATAAAAGACAGTTACACCTAATTTTATTATATCATAAAAACAGGCGTTTGTGGGATTTTATTTTTAATTTTTCAAAATTTTTTACACTATTCTCAGTTTATTCCAAAACCCTAAAAACAAATAACTTTTGCGGTTTAATCAGACGAATTCTCTGACTACTCCCTTTTTCACCTCAAAAAGCTTTCCGCCTTTGAGACGTTCGACCGACGCCGCTTCACAGCAGCTTATAAAAACCTGACGGTCAAATATCTTATTCAGAAGAAATTCCTGACGTTTTCCGTCAAGCTCGCTGAGAACATCATCAAGAAGAACGACAGGTTCCTGAGAAGTCGCGAGTTTGATAAGCTCCGCTTCCGCAATTTTCATCGAAAGGACGCAGCTTCGCTGCTGACCCTGAGAGCCGAAGTTTCTCACATTCTCTCCGTTGATAAGAATTTCGAGATCGTCGCGGTGAGGTCCCACGGAGGTCGTTCCGTCTTTGATGTCCTCGCTTCGGCATTCGGATAATTTTTCAAGGAAGCGGTCGCGGATCTTCACACTGTTATCGCAGTCTTCGATAAAAAAGGAAGGCGAATAATTTATTTCAAGATCTTCCATGGAATCGGATATACCCGAATGATATATTTTTGCACAGCGGCATAACTGCTCGGTATAATTGATCCTCATTCTCATTACAGACGCGCCGAGAACCGCAAGACGGTAATCCCAGACGTCAAGAGTATCGAGAAGCTGTGAATGGAATGCGATATCTTTAAGCAGCGCGTTTCGCTGAGCGAGCGTTTTTCCGTAATTGTTCAAAGCGTCGCCGTAACTCGGTTTTATCTGACATATCGCATTGTCGATGAATCTTCTTCTTTCCGAAGGTCCGCTCTTGACCAGTGTCAGATGTTCCGGAGAAAAAACAACAACACAGAACTTTCCTATCAAAGCCGAAACCGAAGGCTGTTTGATCCCGTTGACCTTGACCTCTTTTTTTCCTTTCAGGAATGTGATCTCGGCAGTCTGATCGCGATCCTCCGAAAAAAAATCAATTTTCAGACGCGCAAAATCTTTTCCGAACTGGATAAGTTCGCTGTCACGCGAACCGCGAAAGCTTCTGTTTCCACTCAAAAGCCAGATCCCCTCAAGAAGATTCGTTTTCCCCTGAGCGTTTGTTCCGAAGATCACATTGACCCCGCCGACGGGAGAGATCTCTCCGTCGGAAAGATTGCGAAACCCCTCAAAGCCGAGCTTTGTTATCATCATTTTCCGCACACCTCAAGAATGATCCCATTGCATTCGGCAGTGTCGCCGATCCTCATTTTTTTTCCTCTCATCGTGCAGACCTCGCCGTTGACTTTAACTCCGCCGTTCTGAACGAGAAGCTTCGCCTGACCGCCTGTTCCGAATCCGCCGAGTTTAAGAAGATTATCAAGTTTTATATATTCTGTATCTATATAGATATTTTCTTTTCTCATAAAATATTACCCCGACAAAAAAATAATTATCACGCAAGCCTCATAGGAACTACAAGGAAAATAAAGTCCTCTCCTTCAACCGGAAGTATCTTCAGAGGCTTCAGCGGACCGTTGAATTCAAAGATCAGTTCGTCCGTTTCGGAATTTCTCACCGCGTCAAGAAGATACCTGTTGTTAAATCCGATCTCGACTTCATTTCCCTCAAAAGCCACCCTGATCGAATCGTTTGCTTTTCCGACGACAGTGGTGCAGAGAAGCTTTATTCCTTCGTCCGCAACGATAAACCTGACCGGACTCTGAAGCTTTTCGCTTGTCAGAAGCGCCATTCTCTCGACCGAAGAGGTTATCTCACGCGTGTTGACTTTGAGCTTTGTCGTTGAACCCGAGGGAACGGTTCCTTCATAGTCAAGAAACTTTCCTTCGATCAGTCTTGAAACGATCGAATAATTTTCGATCTTAAAAGCAACGTGTTTCTTTCCGACAACGATCCTGACGGAACTTGATTCGTCACAGTTTATTTTCAGTATCTCGTTAAGAGTTTTTCCCGGAACGATAAAATTAAACGTCTTTTCGCATTTCACCGGTTCTTTTCTTATCGCCATCCTGAATCCGTCGACTGACACAACATTAAGACTGCCCGACTTGATGTCGAAAAGAGAACCGGTATATATCGGCTTGGCTTGATTGTCGGAAATCGCATAACAGGTTTGCTTTATCATGTTTTTAAGAATATTTCCGTTCAGTTCAAAACTTTCAAGCTCATCAAAGCTTGGAAGCTCGGGATATTCGTAAGCGGAGATCCCGACGATCTGATAATCGGCAACGCCGGAATTGATATAAGTGATGAGCTTTTCGTCGGTTTCGACGGTTATGATCTCATCGGGCATTCTTCTCACGATCTCCGAAAATAACTTTGCGCTTAAAACGATCTCTCCGTCTTCGACAACTGTCGCGTCTATTTCGGTCCTTATTCCTATTTCAAGGTCGTAGCCGCAGAGAACGACTTTGCCGTCATGAGCTTTTATAAGTATACCCTCAAGGGCAGGTATGGAGTTTTTTGTTGATACGGCTCTTTGAACAGCGAGAACCGCCTGAACAAGTTCCGTTTTATTGAATGTGATCTTCATTTTTTCTGCCTTTCGATTAATTGAAATACATTCTCTAAGTTTAGAGAATGTATTATTTTGTGCGTTTTTGGTTAAATTGACGGAGAGTGAGACCTGAAAAAGAGGTAAAGTCTTTTTCTCCGTAAAAACAATAAAATATATATAATAGATATTTAGTAGTAGTAGTAGGGGGCTATGAAATGTCAAAAAGTGGTTAAAGCTTCGATGGATCCTAACAAAATCACTCGTCACAACTTTTGACAGGATTTAACAGAGTTAACATCATTGCCGGACGTTATGTTGACTCTGTGGATAACGGGATGTTGAATGTTAAGGAAATGTGGAAAAGTCTCCCTGCTTAAAAATCACTTTATTCGAACACTTTATGAATAAAAAATTAATTAAAAACAACTTTTTGATCATGTGCCGAACCTCAAATATTACACACTGTAATATTTGAGGCAGTTATAAATGAGTAAAATTGAAAATCGTTCATTTATAACTTTTTTAGAGTGCCATTAAAGTTTTGAGCCGACTTTATTTATAGGCACAATAGGTCGATTTATCGTATCTGAATGTATCGTTACATATCCTGAATGTTCTTTATTATGTCGTCGACCATTTCTTTAGTCTTTGTATCCTTTTCGAGCTTCTTTTCCATTTCCTGCATTGTGTAGACGATGGTCGAGTAATGTCTTCCTCCGAATTCGTCTCCTATTGCTGTCATTGAAAGACCTGTTACCTGTCTTACGACATATATCGCAACGTGACGCGCGTTGCTCAGGTTTGCGCGCCGGTTTTTGACCGAACGGATATCCTCGGGGCTTACTCCGAATGTTCTTGCGACTTCTTCGATTATTTTTTCGACCGTTACCGGAACGGGGACTTCGTTTGTCTGAACGTCGGAGATGACCTCCTGGGCTATTGTTATCGAAGGTTTTTCGCCGTTAAGAAAGCTTTTGGCTTTGATTTTTTTCACCACGCCTTCAAGCTGGCGGATATTTGTCTTTAATTTTGTTGCTATGTATTCGCAGATATCGTCCGGGATCTCAAAATCAAGCGATTCGGCCTTGCTTTTGAGGATAGCTATTCGTGTTTCTATATCCGGAGGCTGAATGTCCGCGATGAGTCCCCATTCGAAACGTGTTCTGAGTCTTTCTTCAAGCGTTTTGATCTCTTTGGGAGGTCGGTCCGATGTGAGGACGATCTGTTTTTTTGCTTCGTAAAGCGCATTGAACGTGTGGAAGAATTCTTCCTGAGTGGATTCTTTTCCTCCGATGAACTGAACGTCATCGACAAGAAGCACGTCCGCATTGCGATACTTCTGTCTGAATTCAGCCTGATTGACTCTTCTCAGTGAATCGACGATCTCGTTTGTGAAGTCGTCGCCTTTAACGTAGGCTATCTTTTTTGACGAGTCGTTTTTGAGGACCTCGTTTTTGATCGCGTGAAGAAGATGAGTTTTTCCAAGCCCCGAATTTCCGTAGATGAAAAGCGGGTTGTAGGCTCCTCCGGGATTCTGTGCGACCGCGAGCGACGCTGCGTGAGCGAATTTGTTTGATGAGCCGACGATGAAGTTTTCAAACGTCAGAGGTGTGTCGTCATCGTTTCCCGGCGTTTTTTCTTCCTGCTGAGGCTTCGCTTTTTCGATCTCTTCGGGAACGACGAGTTTGATCTCAAATTCCTGACCGAAAATTTCGGTGAACGCGTCTTTGAGAAGAGTCATGTAGCAGCGAGTCACTGTTTCTCTGTGGAACTCATTTGGGACAAGAAGTTTGATCTGAATGATATCAAAATCTATTTCTTTAGGTTCGATACGGCTGATCCACGTTTGAAATGCAACCTTTGTGATCCTTGATTTGCAGTAGTCGCAGACCAGCGTCCATGTTTCGTTGAATGAATCCATTCTTATTATAACCCCCAATATTTTTGATAACGCTTAGGCGCGGTTCACCGTCCCGTAAGCGTATTCCTGCGTTTTCGTTTCCTTCTGTGTTCTGCCCTTTGATTTTTTGTAACCGTCGTCCGAAAGTAAATCGCAAGACGCCGGAGATAGATACGAAAACGAAAATGTAATTTTTTTCGAGTACGCGCCGTTTTTTCGGAAAAAGACGCTACTACTCATAATGAAATAACAATTAGAATTATTATATCATATCGAAAATTTTATTTCAACAATAAATGTCGGGTTTATGTGGAAAACTTTTCTTTTTTGTAACAATATATCGAAAAAAGAAAAGGCGCATTTCCAACGTTTTTTTGCTTTTGATTTGTATATTTTAAGTAAAAATATTATGTTTTTTTATATTGTTATAATTTTGTGAGGTTAAAATAATGAGTTTGAATGAGAATGAAATTGAAATTTTTGTTTAAAATATAGAAAACATCTCAGATATATTGACTTTTTTTAATTTTTTATTTAAATTTATACTGTTGAATGTTGTCTTGAACAAGGTTTTCATGTGCAAGGGGTTATTTGAAAAAGCATTTTATCAAGCGGTTTTCCTGACGTAAAAACATTTAAAAAGACAATTTTTCTATTGACATAACGCTTGTATTTAAGGTATAATGTTAAATTGCAAGGTTATATACCCGAAAGGAGGGTTTTGTATGCTGAGAACATATCAGCCTAAGAAGCTTCACAGAAAAAAGGAGCACGGCTTCAGAAAGAGAATGTCTGACCGTAACGGACGCAAGGTTTTGGCTCGCCGCAGAGCAAAGGGCAGAAAGAGACTTTCTTATTGATCCTCATTGACTCGGCAGAGTTTTGCCGTGGTTATTGCGGTTCGGCGATTGGGTATATCTTCGCATCACTGGGAAGATATACCTGTTTATTGCTGTTTTTTATTTTTTGAAAAATCTTTGTTTTGACGGGTGTTTTTGTCCGAAAGGTAATATTATGGCACAGCTTCAGACAATTAAAGAGAATTACACTTTCAGACGGTTATACAAAAGCAAAAAGTGCTATGTATATCCGCAAATTGTTGTATATGTGGGAAGGAATCGTCTCGGCGTTTTCCGCTACGGAATAACAACAAGCAAAAAGGTCGGAAACGCGGTGAAACGCAGCAGATGCCGAAGGGTCATCAGGGCTGCGCTGTTCGAATATTCCGAAAGTCTCGAAAAATGTAAAAAAGGTTTCGACATTGTGATCGTTGCAAGAACGAAAGCGGCTTTTGTGAAGTCAAGCGAGCTTTATGTTCCTATCGGGGAGAGTTTGAAAAAAGCCGGAGTGATATGAATGAAAAAATTCTTTATATGGCTCATAAGATTTTATCAGAAATATATTTCGCCGAGAAGCGCTCCGTGCTGTCGTTTTTCTCCGACGTGTTCGCGCTACGGAATCGAAGCGATCGAGAGGTTCGGCGCTTTCAAAGGCGGTTTTATGACATTGTGGCGTATTCTGCGCTGCAATCCCTTTAATCCGGGAGGGTACGACCCGGTTCCGGAAAAGAAAAGAAAATACAAGGTTATATATTATAAGAAATAATTGATTTAGATTGATTTAGTATATAACTTTCGGAATATTGTTTTGTCGTTTCTATATTGTTATAAATTGATAAATAGGAACGGAAAGGATTTATTGAATGAACGATTTGTTTAACTTGATCGGCTCGGTTTTCGGTTACGCGCTGTGGTTTGCGTTCACTTTGGTGAAAAACTTTGCGGTCGCAATTCTGATCTTCACGGTTCTTCTGAGGGTTCTCCAGTTCCCTCTCCAGATCAAAAGTCAGAAATCCATGGCAGGAAGCATGAGACTCCAGAAAAAACAGCAGGAGATCCAGGCTAAATACGGAAAAGACAGAGAGAAGATCAACGAGGAGCTTTCAAAGCTCTATGAAAAAGAGAATGTCAGTCCGACGGGCGGCTGTATGACGACGTTGGTTCCGATGTTCCTGCTGATGGGAGTTTACTGGACGGTGAGATATCCTCTCACAAATACTCTCCACATCGCAAAGGATACTGTAGACAACATGCTTGCTTACGGAAAAGGACTTCCCGTAGTAGGCGCAGGACTTGACGGAATTTACGGTCAGGTCAATTTTATGAGTATATACTCTCAATTGAGAGACAACGCTGATTTCATTTCACAGACGGGACTCACCGACGCAGAGATCTCCAAGCTTGACGCTTTTGCGGCAGGATTTAAGATGTTTGGTCTGAATCTTCTTGATATGCCGAGCGCTCACGGTTTGCTTTCTGTTTTTATTCTTTTCCCGGTGGTATGTTTCCTTTCATCATTCTGCACGAGCTTTATCTCCATGAGAATGAACGGTTCAAGTCTTAAAGGACAGCAGGGCTGCATGAACGCAATGTTTTTGATGATGCCTTTGATGTCTGCATGGATCGCGTATTCCGTTCCTGCGGCTATAGCGCTGTATTGGATATACTCAAATCTTATCGGTCTTGTCACTACTATAGTTATACATAAATTCTATAATGCGAATGCGCTTACGGCTCAGGACGAAGCAAGAAGAATAGCACTGCTCGAAGAAGAGGAGCTGGGGGTTAAGCAGGTAGTAAGAAATTACAATGTTAATTCGGTAGGAAAAAACAAAAAAAAGAAGAAAAAGTAAGAGTTAAAATTTGGAGGTGTAATTGTGGTTAAAGAAGCATTCGGAGTCGGCGACACAATTGAAGAAGCACTTGCTGAAGCTTGCAAAGAGCTTGGAATGGAGCCTGAAAAGGCTGAGTATGAGGTTATTCAGGAGCCGGAGAAGAAGAAGTTCGGGCTGTTCGGAGGAAGTCCTGCGAAGGTGAGAGCGTTCGTTAATGTTTCACCGGCGGAGAAGGCAGTTGAGTATCTTAAGGATGTTCTTTCGTGCATGGGTCTTAATGACATCGAATTCGAGGTTTCGGAGGAAGATAAGACAGCCGAGATCAATCTTAAAGGTGAGGACGTAGGTTTTATCATAGGAAGACGCGGAGAGACGCTTGACGCTTTGCAGTATCTTGCAGGGCTGGTTGCGAATCACGTTGATAATCAGTATTTCAGAATTACTATCAATACCGGAAACTACAGAGAGAAGAGAGAAGTTACTCTTGAGAAGCTCGGAAAGAAGCTTGCGCTCAAGGTCGTTAAGACCGGAAAAAGCGTTAATCTGGAGCCTATGAACCCCTATGAAAGACGTATCATTCACACCGCGGTTCAGAAGGTCAACGGCGCTATTTCATTCTCGGAGGGGGAAGTGATGAACCGTCACGTAGTTATCGCTCCCGATCCGAAGAATCCCGTTAAGCCGCGCAGAAGCTACAACAACAACAAGCGTCAGGGCGGCGGAAGAGACAGAGGTTCATACGGCAGCAGAAACGGAGGATACAAGAGAACTCCGTACAAGCAGAATTTTGAAAGAAAGCCGTATCAGAATAAATACAACAAGCCGGCAGATGACGAGATGGTGACAACTTCATCGACATTCAGTCAGAGAAGTCCGATTGAAAAAGCAGGGCTTCCGTTGTTCAGTAAAATTGAAACCAAAGGCGAGGAATAATGCCTTTTAGAGGTGCGGGGGCGTTTGCTTCCGCATTTTTGTTAATGATTTTTAATCGTTTTGAAAGAGAAACGAGTTTTTCAAAAAAGTTGGTACGAAACTAACCGTAAAGAATCAACTCTCGGTCGGGGCGGCGAGCGCCGCAGGCAAATTATCAAAGATTTTGAAGGCGGAACGGGTTTATAAATAAACTTTTTGAGAGTAATTCAAGATTACCAACAAAGTTGGTCAATAACTAACCGTAAAAAATCAAGCTTCGGTCGGGGTGGCGAGATATGTAACAAACGAACTATCTTCACGTATTTAAAAAAATATCTTCACGTGTCGCTTGCGGCCGCTTGGCAGCCGCAGAGTTATGTAACTCAAACTTCCCGTACTCAAAATTACAATGAATGTAAGGGATAGCGTGGGTTGTCGATGTAAAGAATAGTTTTCGCTATCGAATCCGAGATCGTTCTTCGATCAAAGTTATTGTCGTCACCCATACCCCCA
>CACYDE010000269.1 GCA_902773045.1 uncultured Ruminococcus sp.
AAATCCAACGCTCGTACAGGAGAAATTGTTTACAGAAAAAACGGAGACTCATAACAAAGTAGATACGATTCAAAACAGTGATAATCAAAATCAACTAATGCAGTCGCCGAAGAATTCTACGAGTACTGAAGATATATTGATGAATTTATTTAAAATAATAATAAAAATCATAATATTTATTTGGGCTATACAATTGTTAAATTTACTGAGTTTCCTCTTGTGGGGACTCCGATGAAAAGGCATTCGTTGGCAGCAAGCACAATGCCGTGAAAGATTCAAAAAACACTCAAACGATTTTATTGGACGATAGTCCTTGGCTAAGGCCTGAAGAAAAGGGGAAAATGATGCGTTTTGCAATGATGTACTTCGGAAGTATGGAGAATATGATATGAGTGAAAAAGAGTTATCCAGAATCTTTAAAGATGAATTCGGGATTTCAGTTAAAGAAGTTATAGACCCTAAGAAAAAACAAGGGTTTGCCAGACTATCGAATATCGGAGGCATTCTCAGGGATATGCCCTATCTTGCTAAAATAATCTCTGATGGCAAGTTCTATGGCGAATCTTACATAGTACATTTTAATAATGGTATTGGAAAACTTCAAAGATCTGTGAGAACACCTGGGCGTTTTCGCGCAAATGTTGTTGAGTTTGGTAATAATAACAAAATAGTTGGACAAGCTGAACTAGAAAGATTGAATCCATCTGGTGCTATGAAGTTGAACAATGCTGTTTTAGCTATATACTCTGTAGCTGCGGTGATTACCAACCAGTATTTTCTTGCTAGAATCGACAAAAATATCGAGGGACTCAGAAAAATAACCTATGATATCAAGCGATTCCTCGAAAATGATAAAAAGACAAAGCAGGTTTCCGAATACGAATTTATTGAACAGTGCTTGGAAAATATCTCTTTCATTGAGAGTGAGCCTCTATATGCACAATCAACGTTAACAACCGTACAGGGAATCAAGATTAATGCTTCCGCTAATATGAAGTTCTTTAAAGAACAAATTGAGACTTTGGTTGCAGCTGTAAACGATAAAAACAAAATGAAAGACATCGACGTTTTTATCGGCGATTATCAGGGACTGTTTCCTCAGTATTGGATGGCAACCTTGGTATATGAGTTGGCAAGTTATATGGAATGCAGATTATCTGGTATTACTGATAGAGCGTATCTGAAAAATATGGGCGGAGATATGTTTAGCAAGATAATGCAGTATAAAGAGGATTATGAGTCTTTTGATCTTGCGATTCATGCTTATATTGACGGAATTAGGGAATTAAAGGGATGCAAGCAACTGGAAACGACTCTGAAGCTTTTAGATAGTGTTGGAGGTGCGTTGCTTTTCGGTGCGGCAGGAGTCGTTATTGGGAAAGCTGGTAGTGCCATTGTTGGCATGCATAATGAAAAATTGGAAGAGGTGAAGAATGAGATCGATAAAAGATTCGCTGATATCCAAAAACTATACTCAGATTTCAATCAATTGTCATCATCTATTGAGGCTGTCTTAATGATAGATGCAATGGCGAATAAACCTTTGGAGATTCTTGTGGATAAAGAAGATGTATATATCAAAACGACAGCAATTTCACCAATGGTATTCAAATAAGAAAAAACAAGCTTTTCCCTTAGGTGAGGTTTTTTTTTTCAAAAATAGACTTGACAAAAAATTCACCGCCAAATCTCCATAATCCACACGAAAATGAGGAGGTATTTTCTATGATTTCAATTAAAGAACACTGCGCACGGTCCAATGCGGAATATACCGTCAACGGTCGGCTGGAAGGAGCCAAGCCGTAAATCCTGGAATACACTGAGGAGCTTCACTACCTGGAACTCACATGCGATGAAGTGAAGGAGCTATTCGAAAAGGCGAGTGAGGATGCAATCAAAGAGATGATCAATGTATATTTGACTGTCAAGGAAGTAGCTGAAAAATGGGGAGTCACGTCTAAATGGGTGTAGGTGCTTTGTGTTAAAGGGAGAATAGAAGGAGCTGCAAAGCTCTGGCGCGAATAGGCGCTCCTGATCGATGCCTGGCAGCCAGAGAATAATCACGTTACGTCCGGGGAATACCAGAATTGGCGAAAAAAATCCAACAAAACACAGTTGGAATAAATTCCGTAGTGTTTTTGGAAATTTGGAGGATACAATGGCAAACAATGATAATGGTCAAATCCTCATTTTGTCTGAGGATTAAAAGAAATTGGGTTGCGTCAATCAGCTTGCGATATAGACAGTGTCAGATTAAGGCGGCAGTTTCTATTAACAAAGAACTGATCTCGTTTTACTGGACGCTGGGACAGGAAATTGTCGAGCGCGAAGCCGAAAAACAGTATGGCAGTAAGTTGTATTCGTCATTGAGCCAGGATTTGAAAAATTCAATTCCCAGTATCAATGGTTTTGCAAACACGAATTTACGCTACATGGCAAAATTCTATACTCTGTACTCGGGAACAAATCTCCCACAGGTTGTGGGGGATTTGACGAGGGATGATTTATTTGCTGTTCCATGGGGGCATCATAGGCTGATTATAGATCGCTGCAAGGATAACTATGAATAAAGCTGCGTTCTTTGTTAAAAAGACGATACAAAATAATTGATCAAGGGCTGTGCTTGAGAATTTTCTTGACACTGATCGCTATGAACGCCAAGGG
>CACYDE010000270.1 GCA_902773045.1 uncultured Ruminococcus sp.
ATTTTTTCGTCAGAGTGCATAAAAACACCGCAGGAATACTGACGTACCCCAAGGGCACTTCCTTCGGGCGTATTTCAAGGTGGTTTTTTGTACTATGACGGAAAAAGATCAAGCAGATTCGGTGCAAAGCCGTCAGGCGGTCTTTGTGCGGTGTTGCCTTAAGTTATTATTAAATAAAACAAAAGAAAGAAGGAAAGAAAATGTCCAAAGGAAAATTCGGCATACACGGCGGACAATATATCCCCGAAACGCTGATGAATGCTGTGATCGAGCTTGAAGAAGCATACGATCACTATAAAAACGATCCCGAATTCAACCGGGAGCTTTCCGAGCTTCTGAATGAATATGCCGGAAGACCGTCAAGACTCTACTTCGCCGAAAAGATGACAAAAGATCTCGGAGGCGCAAAAATATATTTAAAGCGTGAGGATTTGAATCACACAGGTTCTCACAAGATCAATAATGTTCTCGGTCAGACTCTTCTCGCAAAAAAGATGGGAAAGACAAGAGTTATCGCCGAAACGGGCGCAGGTCAGCACGGCGTGGCAACAGCGACCGCTGCGGCTCTCTTCGGAATGGAATGTGAGATCTTCATGGGCGAAGAGGACACAAAAAGACAGGCGCTGAACGTTTACAGAATGAGACTTCTCGGAGCAAAAGTCAATCCCGTGACGTCCGGAACAGCAACTCTGAAAGACGCAGTTTCCGAAACAATGAGGGAATGGACTTCAAGAATATCCGACACCCACTATGTTCTCGGCTCGGTCATGGGACCTCACCCCTTCCCCACAATTGTCAGAGATTTTCAGTCCGTCATTTCAAAGGAGATCAAGGCTCAGTGCCTTAAAAAGGAAGGAAAGCTTCCCGACGTTGTTCTCGCCTGTGTGGGCGGAGGTTCAAACGCTATGGGCGCGTTCTATAATTTTATTGAGGACAGATCCGTTCGTCTCATCGGCTGTGAAGCTGCCGGAAGAGGAATCGACACATTCGAAACAGCGGCGACCATCTCAACAGGAAAACTCGGGATCTTCCACGGCATGAAAAGTTATTTCTGTCAGGACGAATACGGTCAGATCGCGCCCGTTTATTCAATTTCGGCAGGACTTGACTATCCGGGGATCGGACCCGAACATGCATATTTACACGATACCGGAAGAGCCGAGTACGTTGCGGTGACCGATGACGAAGCGGTAAACGCATTCGAGTATCTTTCGAAAACAGAGGGGATCATTCCGGCGATCGAAAGCGCTCACGCAGTCGCTCATGCGATCAAGCTTGCCCCGACAATGGAGAAGGACAAGATCATGGTCGTTAATATTTCCGGACGCGGCGACAAGGACTGCGCCGCTATCGCAAGATACAGAGGGGAGGACATTTCGGAATGAGAATACCCGACGCATTCAAAAACAAAAAAGCATTCATATCGTTCGTGACCTGCGGTGATCCGAACCTCGAAACGACAGAGGAGATACTGCTTGCTATGGAAAAAGGCGGAGTCGATCTCATTGAGCTTGGTATCCCCTTTTCGGATCCGACCGCAGAAGGTCCGGTCATTCAGGGGGCAAACATCAGAGCTTTGTCCAACGGGATCACAACTGATAATATTTTCGACATGGTAAGAAAAGTTCGACCGAAGCTTTCCGTGCCGCTTGTTTTTATGACATATGCGAACGTTGTTTTTTCTTACGGGATAGAAAGATTCGTCAAGACTTCCGCCGAGATCGGAATGAACGGCATTATTCTCCCCGATGTTCCCTTTGAGGAAAAGGAAGAATTCGCTTCGGTCTGCGAAAAGTACGGGATCGACTTCATTTCACTCATCGCTCCGACTTCGGACGATCGGATCTCTTTGATAGCCAAAGAAGCCAAAGGATTTGTTTACTGTGTTTCCTCTCTCGGAGTTACTGGAATGAGAAGCAATATCACCACGGACATAGGCGCAATGATCGCCAAAGTCAGAGAGAACACAGACGTTCCGGCTGCTGTCGGCTTCGGGATCTCGACTCCCGAACAGGCTGCGGCGATCTCAAAGAAAGCCGACGGAATAATAATCGGCTCTGCGATCGTAAAGATCATCGCAGAGCATGCCGATCAATCTCCGAAGTATGTTTATGAATTTACAAAAAAAGTCAAGGAAGCAATAAGTTAAAAAATCCCCCGGAGTTTCTCTGTTAAGAAGAGGATCTCCGGGGGTAAATTTTTATATAGGTTACATTAATTAAACATCTGTCCTTATCGAAACTGTGTTTTCAGGAATTTCAACAGGTTCCGAGTACCTGCTGAATGAGATCGGGGCTATAACCCGGACAGCCCCCTTTTCCTTGAGGGAAAGGGGGTTTGGGGGTATGGGTGAGACAATAGCTTTGATCCGAGAATAAGCTCGAATTCAACAGCGAAAACTATTCTTTACATCGACAACCCACGATAGACTATACATACATTGTAATTTTGAGTAGGTAATATATTATTAAAGTCTTTGCTCTTATGATCGCGATCGAACGGATAATTCGGAATCCGCATTACGAAAAGCTGTTCCAAATCTTTTTTCCGTCCGTTGCGAGGAAGAAAACTTCGAGCGCAACAAGCCATACGAAATAAATAATACACAATCCGTAAGACCACAGCGACGAATAATCCTCCAAATAAGCCGCAGGAACGATCGCAAGTACAAACGGGATAGCCGTGAAAAACATCGACAGGAACAAAGAGAACACTACGCTCATACTCTGTTTGATGACCGTGATCTCCGTTGACCAGTCAAAACGCGGAATCTTGAGATTTACGCAGATCCCGAGGAATCCCGAAAAGAGACACGCAAGAACCGGTATCACAACTATAAATGTAATATCGGCAGCAGTCAGATCAAGCATAACCGCGCTTGCCGCCGCTGTGAATATTACTCCCGGGAGAGAAACTATCGGCGCGAGAAGAGCCTTTGCGAAAAAGATATTCATCGGTTTCACAGGCGTGGATTTCAACAGCCACATCGTCTTCGCTTCGAGTGAAATGCTCGGCGCTGTGACATCGTTGATCGTGCAGCAAAGCGCAAGCGACGAACCGATCACAAGAGCGATGAGGTTGCTTGACGCGTCGGGGAAAAGCTGAGGAAGCATTTCGACTGCTTGGTTTCCTCTCAAAAGGATTCCCACTCCCAGCATGATCGACATTATCGTACTCATTCCGGCATTCATCACGTAGGCGGGAATGCTGAAGAAATAGCCGACTTCCTTTTTTATCAAAGCCCACTGAAGATTCTGTTTCTTCATCGGCTTCTCAACGTAGACTTTCTTCTTCTGACTTACTTTTCTTGTAATTATTTCCATGAATTTACCTGAAAGGAAAATATATACAAGATATGTAAAAGACACCGTGAAAAGTGTCATCGGGAAGTAGCCCCATGTCATCTTTCCGCAGGTCGCAAGTCCGTACCAATAAAATACGGCGCAGTATTTTCTGACCTCAAGCGCAAGAAAATCTATATCCGTCATTAAAACGCTGAGCATATCTCCGAAATTGATAATTATCAGAGTAAGAAGCCCTATCACGGCGAATCCGAAAATTACCGAAAGCATATTTTTATTCGGTATTTTCTGAGATATTTTTCCTGTCATATAACCGAATACGCAGCTAAGCGAAGTAGCAAGCAGCGGGATCAGAAAGACCGAGATAAAATAATATAAAAACGTAACTGCGTTAAACTTGAAAAAGAACGCGTATGCCAGACCCACCGGAAGATAGATCATATTGACGTAAAGGAAATTCAGAACATAAAGAGCCATCATTCGGCTCACAAGAACGTAGGAAGGCTTGATCGGCATACTCAAAAGGAGATCGTTGTCCTTTGAATCAAAAAGATACGACTGAGCCGCGAAAACCGTTCCTACGAGTGAAAAGACCGTTGTGGCGATAAACGCCAGCGGAAAGAACAGCCACATACACCCTTTTGAATACATCTGAAAACCGAGCACCATCGCCATTCCGAACGAAAAAACCATCATGAAAAGAAACGCTATGATGATTATCGCAAAGATAAAAGCCGTTCCGAGGTTGAAGCTTTTGTCTTTCGCCGCGCGTCCTCTCATGAACGTAATCATTGATGAGATCCCGCCCGAGATCTTGATTTTGACGAGTTGAAGGATAGTCTTATTCATCGTCCGCCTCCAGCTTCAGGAATACGTCCTCCAAAGAAGCCGCGCCTCTGACCTCTTCCGTCGTTCCGCTCATGACAAGCTTCCCGTCACGAATGATCGCGATCTTATCACAGAGCTTTTCGGCAACTTCAAGAACATGAGTCGAAAAGAAAACTGCAGCTCCTCCCTTGCACGCCTCTCGCATTTCTTCCTTGATCCTGTGAGAAGCGATCGGATCAAGTCCTACGAAAGGCTCGTCAAGAAGGATAAGCTTCGGCTTGTGCATGAAAGCGGAGATAAGAGCAAGCTTCTGTTTCATTCCGTGGGAATAACTGTTGATCGGCTGAGCAAGATCCTTTGTGATCCCGAACATATCCGCAAGCTTCTTGATCTGCGTTTCACGATCTTCCTGCGTCATTTCGTAAATATCCGCGACAAAATTAAGATACTTTATCCCGGGCATAAAGTCGTAGAGATCGGGATTGTCGGGGAGATAGGCGATCCGTCTTTTGCACTCGAGCGGATCTTCTTTCACAGATATTCCGTCAACGTAGATCTCGCCCTCGTCAAATTCAAGAAGTCCGCAGCAGGATTTGATAGTTGTCGTTTTTCCTGCGCCATTGTGACCGATAAAGCCGTAGATCTCTCCGTCCTTGATCTCAAGGCTCAGGTTGTCGACCGCTGTTTTGTCACCGTATTTTTTTGTAAGATTTTTTATTTCAAGCATTAACTATCACGACCTTAAAATATGTAATGTTTTCAAAAATCCTCTTCTTCTCCACTGGGCGAAGCGTGGGAATAATAAACTTTGAATAATAAAAAAGGAATTTTTTATTATTTTTTATTATATCACAACAATACTCGTGTTGTAAAGAATATAAATGTAAAGAAAAAGAAAACACTACAATTTTTTCGATCTTATTCTTTTCAGGAGTATAAAAGAAACGGCGTTCAGAATTATCTCCGTGAGAGGAAATGTAAGCCATATCCCGTTGATCCCGAAAAAATGCGCCATAAAGAAAGCAAGAGGTACGATCACCGCAAAACCTCTTCCGGATGAAATTATCCATGCAGGATAAGGACGCTCCACAGACATGAAAAACACGGAAAACACGATATTTATCCCGGCAAAAAATATCCCGATGAAATACAGTTTCAGACCGTTTTCGGCTATGGTCTGAAGCTGTTCGTTCCGGTCTCTGTTGAAAACGAGCGCTGTTTCTTTTGAAAAGATAAATATAAAACCGTAGATCACAAACGCTGTCAGCAGCACGGTGAAGACTGCGAAGAAAAGAACTTTGCGTGTTTTTTTCAGATCGTTTTCTCCGAAGGCACGGCTCGAAACAGGCTGAAGCCCCTGAGCGACTCCCGTAAAAACGGAGATCACAACGATGGATATATTCGCCACAACGCCGTAAGCCGCGACCCCTACGTTCCCTTCAAGCCTCATGATAAGCCCGTTGAAAACGATCATTACAACTCCCGAAGAAAGCTCCGTTATCAATGACGGGATCCCAAGAATAATGATATCTTTTGAGATCGAAGATGAGAAATGCTCACGACCGAGTCTTAATCCGTTCTTTTTCTTCATGAAGTGAAACGATAAGATCAGAAGTCCGACGATCGGAGAAAAACCTGTCGCAAGAACCGCTCCCAAGATCCCAAGATGCATAGGAAAAATAAATATATAATCAAAAACGATATTCGAGAGGCTTCCGAATAACATTCCCGCCATCGCAAGATCGGGCGATCCGTTGTTTCTGACGTAACAATTGAGAACATTGTTGAGAATAAATGCAGGAGAAAACAGAAGTATGATCTTCAAGTAAATATTCGTCATCTCAAAAATATTTCCCTCCGCGCCGAGAAGCGCCGCAAGTCTGTCCGAAAGGAAAAGACCCGAAGCGGAAAATATCAGAGAAAATCCAAACGACAAGTAAATTGTATTCATGAAAATTATTCTGCACATTTCGTTTTTTCCTTGTGCCTTTAAGATAGTAAATTTCGCCGAACCTCCCATTCCAAGCATCATTCCGCAGCCGCTGACAAAGCTGAAAGCGGGTATTGCCAGATTGAGCGCAGTCAGTCCGTCCGCTCCAAGCCCTCTTGAAATAAAAAATGTATCGGCAAGAATATAGCACGAAAGTCCGAGCATTCCCAGAACATTAAGTGAAACGTATTTTAAAAATTCTTTCAGGCAGTTATCCTTCATCATCTTCACTCCAAAAAACAAAGCGTCAGACATCTGCTTCCGGTACTTTATCAGTACACTGACCTAACGCAGATGTTTGACGCGTAATTCTCCTACCCGGTGGCAGGAAGGTGTATTATTCACTTAAACTTCCCACATGTAAAATGCCCTTTTTCCTCATTAACTCTGCTCTTGCAAGAATTTAAATATAGCTTAGAGAAAAATATTCGCAAAGGGTTCGAGGCGACAGCCACGATAGGCGGCGGGCGAAGCCCTCCGTTCTCTTAGCCCCCTCGTCCTTGAGGCAATGTCATCAACTTAAGGAAATGCTTGCATTTCCTTAAAAATAAATATCCCATTAACTCTATTCTTGTTTTTTTATTAACTGAGAA
>CACYDE010000271.1 GCA_902773045.1 uncultured Ruminococcus sp.
TATAAAATATTATTTATAATTATTTTGCGGCAGAATTCATAATCATCGTTTTTCGCTCATATAAATTAGAGCAAGAATAAATCGTTCAAGAATAAAAACAGAAAGGAAATCGGACGTGAGAAACAATATTTATGTAATCAAAAAATCAAACGCATTGACCGCAGCCGCTGTGAGTCTGGCTTTCACAGCGGTCTGCGTCGGGGTTCTGGCGATCCCGAAGGTTTCGATCGAAGGGGCAAAAAACGGAATTTCATATTCACTCGGGATCCTTATCCCATCGCTTTTTCCGTTCATGTTTCTTTCTAATTTTGCGGTTGAATACGGAATTTCAAAAAAACTCGGAAAGCTTCTTTCACCGTTCACGGAAAAGGTTCTCTATCTTCCCGGCGAAGCAGGCGTGACTGTTCTTCTCAGCTTCATCGGAGGTTTCCCGGTCGGCGCAGTCGGGATAAACGCGCTTTACTCTCAAGGAAAAATAACGGAAAAACAGGCGCAGAGAATGCTTCTTTTCTGCGTGAATTCGGGTCCCGCATTTCTCATCAGCGTGGTGGGAACCGAACTTTACGGAAGCGAACTCGTCGGGGTGATCCTCCTCTTTTCTCAGATCACCGCAAATCTGCTGATAGGAATGATCCTCGGTCTTTTCGCGAGAAAAAAAGAACCGCTTCAGAAAGCAGCTTCAACCTTTGAAAAAAACAATTCGTTTTCTGCGGCGTTCATAAACTCCGCCAAAAGCGCATGCGTTTCAACGGTGAATCTGTGTGCGCTTGTCGTTCTCTTTTCGTCATTCGGAGCAATAATGCTTAATGTTTTAAAAATAGAAAACGGCTCGCTCGGAAGTATTGTACTTAAAACGATTTTCGAGGTCACCGATGGGTGCAGCATTCTTTCCAAAAACAGAATAGCGTTTTTTATCACAGCTGCGGCAGTCGGTTGGAGCGGTTTGTGCGTCCATTTTCAAATTTACTCCTCTGCGGAAAAAATAAATATAAACAAAATAATTTTCATGCTTTCAAGAGTAATATGCGGAATAATTTCTGCTGCGCTGGCATACCTTTCGACTTTCATCATAGCTTTTGACACAGAAGTTTTCTCAAATATTTCGGAAACATCGCAGGTCTTTTCTTCGACCACGATCTGCGGAAGTATAGCTCTCTTCATTTCATGCGTCCTGTTTCTTATCTCTATGAAAACAATGTTCTTCACAGGTGAAAAAATATATCCCGACGACCGATAAAAAGCAATCCGCATTGACAAATTTTTTTACGATCGGCTATCAACACTACCTTGCACGATTGTCAAATTGCAGAAAATATGTGCTGTCGCCAATGTCATTATCTAAAAAAAGATTTGATTAAAACGAGCCGGGGTTCGGGGATGATGGTGACATCTAAAACTCATTGTGAAGAGGCTTACTTTCTTCGATAGCTCAGACCAATCGGTTAAGTTAATGACATTTCGCTGCCGCAGGCGGCGCATATCATTTCCCTAAGTCAAAAGCAGTCATTTAAATCATCTATCGTTACTACCCGACAAGGAGGTATTTTTATGTGTGGAATAGCAGGCTGGTTTTCGGAAAACGAACGAATCGACAGCAATATCAGCACATTCAGTAAAATGAGTGAAACTCTCGCCCGACGCGGTCCGGATGAACACGGAATGTTCCTCGATCACAATGTTTGTCTGATCCACAGGAGACTCACAGTCATAGACCCCGAAACGGGGAAACAACCCATGAGCGAGATAAACGACGACAGAACGGTCACCCTTGTCTACAACGGAGAACTCTATAACACGGAAGATCTGCGCGAGAAACTTCTCAAACACGGTTTCCTTTTTAAGGGTCATTCCGATACGGAAGTCCTTCTGAAATCATATCTGTTCTGGGGTGAAGCATGTGTTGAAAAGCTCAACGGAATTTTTGCATTTTCACTCTATGACAGCAGGGAAAGAAAGCTTTTCATCGCAAGAGACCCTATCGGAGTCAAACCGTTTTTCTATCATCGTTATCCCGGGGGAATAATTTTCGGTTCCGAGATCAAATCTATTCTCGCAAATCCTCTCGTTAAACCTCAGATAGATGAGGAAGGACTGTACGAAATCTTCTTCATCGGTCCGGGAAGAACCAACGGCGGAGGCGTATTTAAAGGAATAGAAGAATTACTTCCCGGACAGTGCGGAGTTTACCAAAACGGTGATCTTAAGTTAAGGCGATATTTTAAACTGACTGCGGAAGAACATCCTCACAGCCGTGACAAAACTATCGAATATACACGCTATCTGCTTACCGACGCGATCGAACGTCAGCTCATAAGCGATGTTCCGCTCTGCACCTTTCTTTCGGGCGGACTTGACAGCAGTATAATTTCAAATGTTGCTTCAAATTACTTCAAAAAGAAGAACAAAACTCTCGATACCTACTCTGTCAATTATGTTGACAACAAAAAATATTTCCAAAAAAGTCTTTTCCAGCCGAACTCCGATGAGGAGTTTATTGATATTATGGTGAAACATATTCATTCCGATCACCATAACGTCATCCTTGAAAATAAAGACCTCTATGACGCTCTTTTCGACTCTGTCAAAGCACGTGATCTTCCCGGTATGGTTGATGTTGATTCATCTCTCCTGCTGTTTTGCAGAGAAGTAAAAAAAGATTTCACAGTCGCCCTTTCCGGAGAATGCGCCGATGAATTATTTGGCGGCTATCCTTGGTATCACAATCCCGATATACTTTTTGAAAAATGTTTCCCGTGGTCGCGTTCACAGGACATAAGGCGCAGCATTTTAAAGGACGGTATCCTTCCGCACGGAGAAGAATACGTTCGCGCTCGCTATGAGGATACCGTCAGCCGGACGGATTCCCTTCCGAGCGATACTCCTCACCGGAAACGAATGAGAGAAATGTTTATGCTCAATTTCAACTGGTTCATGCAGACTCTTCTCGATCGAAAAGACCGCTGTTCGATGTACAGTGGTCTGGAAGTCAGAGTTCCATTCTGTGATTACAGGATCGTCCGTTACGCTTACAACATGCCGTGGGAGCTGAAAGCCCTGAACGGACGTGAAAAGGGGATCATCAGAGAAGCATTTTCCGATATGCTTCCCGAAACGATAGCTTGGAGAAAGAAAAGTCCGTACCCAAAAACGCACAATCCGCTTTACATGAAACTTACAAGCGAGGGCGCGCTCAAAGTTCTCCGCGACAAGTCATCTCCCCTGAACGAATTTCTCAACCACCGCGGGGTTATGAATATAATTGAAAATCCCGAAAATATTTCATCACCTTGGTACGGACAGCTGATGAAAGCGCCTCAGATCCTCGCCTACATCGCAGAGGTTGATTATTGGTTCAGGGAGTATAATGTTGAAATAGTGTGACTCATTGTACCGATAAATAAGATTTCGAAGAAAACTTTTTCCGGCTTCTCTTGATTCAGCTGCAGATAGTAAATAATAATGAATATCACAGCAAAAAACCCTATCCTCAAAGAGGATAGGGTCGAATTTATTCAAAAGAAATAAATTACTCGTTGATAGCTGTAACAGCACCCGAACCTACTGTACGGCCGCCCTCACGGATAGCGAAACGGAGACCAACTTCGATAGCGATAGGTGTGATAAGCTCTACGTCCATCTCAACGTTATCTCCGGGCATGCACATCTCTGTTCCCTCAGGAAGAGAAATAACGCCTGTAACGTCAGTTGTTCTGAAATAGAACTGAGGACGATAGTTGTTGAAGAACGGAGTATGACGGCCGCCTTCATCCTTAGTCAATACGTAAACCTGACCACGGAACTTTGTGTGGGGATGAATCGAACCCGGCTTAGCAAGAACCTGACCACGCTCGATCTCGGATCTCTGAACACCACGGAGAAGAACACCGATGTTGTCGCCTGCCTCA
>CACYDE010000272.1 GCA_902773045.1 uncultured Ruminococcus sp.
ACCAATATTTCATTAATTTCAGCAGGTCGACCTAAAGGTTTCGCCTAAAGGCGAGGGTTTTAACCCCATGTTACAGACAATAAAAAATCTTACATGATCGGCGATGTTGATATCAGCGATGAAATTGACGCGTATGACGCAATTACAATTTTAAGAGCTTCGATTATGCTTGAGAATTTTGATGCGCTTCAGAATATTCTTGCAGACGTCAACGATGACGGTGTTATTGACGCGATCGACGCATTTGAAGTTCTCAGATTCTCGGTTGGTCTTGAAACAACAAGCAATGCCGGTCAGCCTATCGAAATCGACCTTAACAATATCTGATCGTTGTTTTGTTCGGTAATAGGTAATTTAAAGTTTTATAATTAAACAAATTAAGGGTAGGTCATTCTTCCATTGAGTGACCTACCCGGTTTTTTTATATTATATTTTTTATCAATAACAGACACTTTTCGCCGTCAATTTCCGTATTCACGCTCACAGAAATTTTCCGGTTATTTGTTTGATTTGCTGCTGTCGAATTCACTTACAATTTTTATTGCCTGACGAACGGAACGGACTCCGAAAAGTTCGATATCGTGATTTATATCCTTGGACAAATTTTTTAAATTAAAATACGGAAGTATACATTTTTTGAACCCGAGTCTTGCAGCTTCGTTGATCCTTTTTTCCGCCTGAGAGACCGATCTGATCTCGCCCGCAAGACCGATCTCTCCAAACGCTATTACGTCATCGGGAATCGGAAAATCTTTCAGACTGCTGACAAGAGCCATCGCAACGCAAAGATCAACTGCCCGCTCATCAAGCTTAAAGCCTCCGACAACATTAACATATGTATCCGCTCCCGCAAAATAATAACCGCCTTTTTTTTCGAGAACCGCGATCAGGAGATTCATTCGGTTGTAGTCAAAACCGGTCGCCATACGGCGCGCAGTTCCATATCCGGAGTTTGTCGCGAGTGCCTGAAGTTCGGCGAGAATCGGTCTTGAACCCTCCATTGTGCATGCGACGCACGTTCCCGAAACACCCATCGGACGTCCGGAAAGGAGCATAAGAGACGGGTTCACAACTTCTTCAAGTCCTTTGTAAGTCATCTCAAAAACGCCGATCTCGTTCGTTGAACCGAAACGGTTTTTTACCGCTCTGAGGATCCTGTAGGTAAGCTGTTTATCGCCTTCAAAATAGAGAACCGCGTCGACTATGTGTTCAAGTACTTTAGGACCTGCGATCGCACCGTCTTTATTGACATGCCCCACCACTATCACGGGAATTTCAAGAGACTTCGCTGTTCTCATGAGAACATTGGTGCATTCTCTGACTTGAGTCACGCTTCCCGGAGAAGAATTCAGCTGAGTCAGGTTCATGGTCTGGATCGAGTCGATAATAACAAGGTCGGGTTCGATGGACTTTATTTGTTCGGAGATTATTTCAATGTCCGTTTCGGTCATTACGAGCATATTGCTTGTGACTCCGAGTCTGTCTGCTCTGAGTTTGATCTGACGTCTTGATTCTTCTCCGGAAACATAGAGAATTTTTATCTGATTTCCAAGATTCTGACAAACTTGCAAAAGTATCGTGGATTTTCCTATTCCGGGATCACCGCCTATAAGAACAAGCGAGCCTTTGACTATCCCTCCTCCAAGGACATTGTCAAGCTCCCCTATCCCGGTTTTGTAGCGGAATTCGTCGGAAGTGTTTATCTCATCGAGTTTCAAAGGCTTTGAGTATGAAGAAGTGACGCGCATTTTCTGTTCAGCGTTCTTCGAAACAGACGTCACAAGTTCTTCATTCATAGTGTTCCATTCTCCGCAGCCGGGACATCTTCCGTACCATTTAGGTGATTCATAACCACATTCAGAGCATATATACGTGCTTTTAGATTTTGCCATTTTTATACTTCCTTTTTCTTTTTGGGGATCATAATTTCACGGCGAATAGTTTATCAATTATTTTTTATATAATCAAGCATTCCGCAGTAAATTGTGAAAGCCATTTGCTTTTGGTATTCTTCCGTTTTAAGAAGAGCAGTTTCCTCCGGGTTTGACAGAAAACCGCACTCAACGAGAATACATGGGTTGCTGCAGTTGTTGAGGAGATAAATATTGCTTCCTGCTTTCGTTATTTCCCGGGTATTCTCCGGCTGCAAAAAACCTGTTATCGATTTTCTCATATAATCCGCAAGAACTTCGCTTCTTTCGTCATTAGGGGAATAAAAGACCTGAGCGCCGCTGTACTTGGATTCTGTGAACTTATTCTGATGAATACTTATCACATAGTCGATCTGTTCTGAATTGTAAAGATCAAGCCTCTTCCTCATATCATCACGAAGTCTTTCTTTAAGCGTCGGAAGATTCCGATCTCCCATGATGTTATCATCGTCACGCGTCATTTCGACCCTAAATCCCGAAAGCTCCAGATATTCTTTAAGATGATTCGAGATCGAAAGATTTATTCCCTTTTCAACTACTCCGTCATCGCTCACGGCTCCGCCGTCCTCAGCGCCGTGACCCGGATCGATAAGGATACATATCTCTTCCGGGGACGGCTTCTCGTAAGCGTAAACGTTAAGTTTCATTATAGCAAAAATCAGAAGAAAAACCAACCCCAAAATAAGCGCAATTATAAATATGTAAAAAATAATGTTAAAAATGCTTTGCTTTAATTTCTCCATAATAAAATACACCTCGATAAATACTATTCATTTATCGAGGTGAGTAGAACTTTTTGGTTAAGGATCAATCAACATAATTTCCGTCGACCAGCTTCGATTCATCACGAATGAGCGACAGGTCATCAAAACTGTTTTCATACTCCCGGATATTATTGATCTTGTAGAAACCGCTTCTGATCGTTCCAAGATAGTCGTTGTGCTTGTTTAAAAGGTCGATCATAAACTGGATCTCGTCTTTGATATCACCATCTCCGGGATTTTCCGAATTTGCGAGATTATCGAGATCAAGCTTCATCTTTGAAATATCTTTTCTCACATATTCGATCATGGTGACGGCGTCCATGCTCGTCTCGCGAACCTCATCCATCAGTTTAAGATTCTCCTTTTTCATTTCCGTTCTTGCTTCCGTCACGGTTTTGTAGATAAGCTCGGTCTTTTCGAAAGAAACTTTAAGAACGTCAAGCTCTTCGGTGAGTTTAGCTTTTTCTTTAGCAAGTTGAGATATCTTTTCAGAGTAGAAAACTTTATCCTTTTCCAGCTCCGTTCTGTACATTCCTGCCTGCTCCATCGACTGCTTTACGCTTTCGTAAAGTTTTGAATTCTCCTTTTTCAAACTAAGGATCTCGCTGTTTTTTTCCTGGAGTTCGTATTCAAGTCTCATAACCTTTTCTTTGAGTTCATTAAGCTTATTTTCATAATCTGACATAACTGTCCACCTCTCAATCGTATTCATAAAATAATATGCAAAACCTGTTTGGTAATCATCTTACACTTTATATGGATATTATATCAAAGAACACATAAAATTACAATAGGTTTATAAAATTTTGTGTTATTTCACTCTGCAAAATTATAGCAATCCAAATAAACATACCGACAAAAAGAGACAATGCCGGTGAATGCAGAGCAAGGCGGAGGACGAAGGCATACCGGCGTACCCCAAGGCCGGCACTTCCTTCGGGCGTACCCCAAGGGCACTTCCTTCGGGCGTA
>CACYDE010000273.1 GCA_902773045.1 uncultured Ruminococcus sp.
AATCTGCTTGCATATTTTCCGTCATAGTACACAAAACTCCCTTGAAATACGTCAGTATTCCTGCGGTCGTTTTATGCACTCTGACGAGAAATCTGACTGCGCATCTTTGGCACTGCCTCTGTGCGGTATTGCCTTAACAATGATCGAATTTGAGGGCATGGAAACACTGTACATAATCGTCATAAATCTTTTGGTAGATTTCACAAATTTAAAATCACATGGTAAAAATTTCAAGTGAGTCTGTTGACATCTCAGGGATAATGTTGTATCATATATATGTATATATTGCTTGGCTTATTTTGATTTTGAAATCGAATCGGGAACTGTCCGGCGCGGATCGTGTTTTTCACCGCCGACGGTTCTGCAGGATAATGGGAAAGAGGGAACAATAATGATGAGAAAGCCTTTAAGTGTTCTTTTGGCGATCGCTTCGGCTGCGCTTTCGATCTCTTGTGCGGCGATCACTGCTGATGCGGTAACTATAAAGGGAGATGTAAACGGCGACAACAGGATATCACTGCGTGACGCGACTATGATCCAGAAGATCCATGCAGGTTTGATCGCTCCGTCTGCGGAGCAGAGCGGATCCGCAGATTTTGACGGAAACGGAAGCATCGAGATAAAAGACGCATTTTGTATCCAGAAGTTTGCGTGCCTGGATAATGAAATGCTGGAGCTGCATTCTCCAAACAGAAAACTGAGAGTTCAATTTTACGAAGCATTGAACACCGACCGCGTCGCAATGGGTCTTGATCCGATCGATTATAATGACGCGATGATGGAAGCGGGAAATATCAGAGCTAAGGAGTACGCTGCGACCGGATCTCATCAAAGACCTACGGGTTCTTCCTACTCGACCGTTTTTGAGGAGTGCAATCTTCAGATCTATGCTTCGAGCGAGGTTCTTGAGTGGGGAGGCTATGACACCAAGGACGGCGGCGACTATGTTTATAATCATATGAAAAAAGATTATGAGGAAAAAACAAACAAGGAATCCTCGGGCGTTTACAAGCAGATGATCTCGGCGGACTGTCATTCGGTTTGCGTCGGCGCGGCACCTGATCCGGATAATTCCAATGGTCTTGTTTGGGTCGTTTTAGTGAATTGATTTCATAACAGAATTAATAGCATAAAAAAAGGGGTGGGAAACTGCTCCTTTTTTATTTTTTCTGTTGTGTGAAAAGGTTTTTTATGGTAAAATTATAGTGTTGTAATTTTACGTACATTAAAAGGTGGAATGAAAATGGAATATATTTTTTCCGACAGAGTTCAGAACCTCAAACCGTCGGCTATCAGAGAAATTTTTAAATACGCCTCGGATCCTTCCGTCGTTTCGCTTTCGGCAGGAAATCCGTCCCCGGAAGCTTTTCCTTCAAAAGAGATCGCGGAAATTTCGGCGCGGCTTTTTGAGGAGGAGCCGATCTCGGCTCTTCAGTACAGCGTAACGGAGGGTTACACTCCGCTTCGTTTGTTCCTTGCGGATTACATGAAAAGCAAGCATAATATCGGGAAGGAAAAAGACGACGTTATTATCACCTCCGGCGCGCAGCAGATCATGGATCTGGTCTCAAAAGCCATTCTCAATGAGGGTGACGCGGTCATCTGCGAAAATCCTTCGTTCATCGGTTCTCTCAATACTTTTCGTTCCTACAACGCGCGCCTGATCGGAGTTGACGTTGAAGAAGACGGAATGAATGTCGGAAAGCTCGAGGAGGTTCTCAAAAACGAGAACAGGGCTAAGTTCATTTATACGATCCCGAATTTTCAGAACCCGTCGGGTGTTACGATGAGTCTTGAAAAGCGCAGGGCTGTCTATGAGCTTGCAAAAAAATACGGCGTCCTCATAATCGAGGACAATCCCTACGGCGACCTCAGATTCAGAGGCGAGTTTCTTCCCTCAATAAAGAGCTTTGACGAGGAAGGGATAGTGATCTATTCCGGAAGCTTTTCAAAAGTTATCTCTCCGGGAATGCGCGTGGGATTTACGATCGCGCCCAAGGAGATAGTTCAGAAAATGGTAGTTTGCAAGCAGGGGCAGGACGTTCACACGAATATATGGTCTCAGATCGTTTGTCACAGATTTCTGACCGAATACGATTTCGACGCTCACCTCGCAAAACTCAGGGAGATATATCGCAGGAAAGCGGAATATGCGATGAAGCTTCTTGACGAGAATGCTGCGCCCACGATCACATATCACCCTATCGACGGAGGACTTTTTATATGGTGTGATCTTCCGGAAAATACAGACGTTTCTCGGTTTTGCAGAGAGGCTGTTCTGAACAAGGTTTGTGTCGTTCCCGGAACGGCATTCATGGCTAATGAATCCGATATTACACATTCATTCAGGATCAACTTCTCCACTCCGACCGACGAGCAGCTTAAGAGGGGTATCGAGATACTCGGCGATATGGCTAAAAAATTATAAAAATATTATATTAAAAGGACAGGAAATTTATGGAACAGCAGACAGAAAAGAAAAAGGTAGTATTCAGTGCGATCCAGCCATCGGGAACTATCACTCTCGGAAATTATCTCGGCGCGATCAAGAATTGGGCTGCGATGCAGGAAGAATTCAGCTGCATTTACGCTCTTGCGGATCTTCATACGATAACGGTTCGTCAGGAAGCGGCTGCGTTCAGGAAAAATATCATTGACGCGTATGCGTCTATTCTTGCGTGCGGTATAGATACGGAAAAAAGCTTGTTTTTCATTCAGAGCCATGTCAACACTCACGCTCAGCTTGCGTGGGTCCTTGACTGCTACACACAGTTCGGCGAGCTTTCGAGAATGACTCAGTTCAAGGACAAGTCCGCCAAACATGCAGACAATGTCAATGCGGGACTTTTCACTTACCCCACTTTGATGGTTGCGGATATTCTTCTTTATCAGGCGGACATGGTTCCGGTGGGAGCCGATCAGAAGCAGCACGTGGAGCTTACGAGAAATATTGCGGAAAGATTCAACGGACTTTACGGGAATGTTTTTAAAGTTCCCGAGCCATATATCCCCAAGAACGGCGCAAGGGTCATGTCGCTTCAGGATCCGACGAAGAAGATGAGCAAATCCGACGAAAACGTTAACGCATGCGTTAATCTCATGGATTCGCCGGAGGTCATCATGAAAAAGTTCAAAAGAGCCGTGACCGACAGTGAAGCCAAAGTCAGATATGCAGAGGGAAAAGAAGGGATCAATAATCTTATGGCGATCTATTCGGCTGTTACCGGTTTGAGTTTTGAACAGATCGAACATGATTTTGACGGTAAAGGATACGGTGACTTTAAGACAGCCGTTGGAGAGGCTGTGATTGAGGAACTTCGTCCGATACGTGAAAAATATGAGCAGTATATTGCCGACAAGGCTTACATGCAGGATTGTTACAAGAAGGCAGGGGAGATCGCACAGAAGATCTCTCAGAGAACGCTTGATAAGGCTATGAAAAAAGTCGGTTTTGTTTTAAAGTGATTTGATAATTTTAAAGCGGAAGGAAGTGGAGCTTCTTTCCGTTTTTTTTGATGTGCTTTGATAATTGATGCAGATCTACGGTTAAAAGTTTTAAAAAAGATTTTCGCAAGACAAGAAAGAAGCCGCAGTTTTGAATAGTTATGTAAATGGATTTGGGGAGCGAAGTTCCCCAAATCCATTGAAGCCCCCTCTTCCTTGAGGAAGAGGGCAATGTCATCAACTTAAGGAAATGCTTGCATTTACTTAAAAAAATAAATATCCCGTTAACTCCATATTGTTTTTGACTTAACTGAGAAAACATAAACGTTTTCTCAGTTAAGTTGATGACA
>CACYDE010000274.1 GCA_902773045.1 uncultured Ruminococcus sp.
AATCTGCTTGATCTTTTGACCAAGATAGTACACAAAACCACCTTGAAATACGCCCGAAGGAAGTGCCCTTGGGGTACGTCAGAATTCCCGCGGTGTTTTTATGCACTCTCTTGATAAAAATCTGCTACGCATCTTCAGCACAATCTCTGTGCGGTATTGCCTTAAGATAAAAAAGCCGCGAGGTCTGACATCAATTTAAGGGCAGGTAATGAACTATGGAATTTACAGTATCGCTTGGAAAGATCATCAAGGAATTTTCCCTTGAAATTATTTATACACCAAAGGATCCCAAGGACGTTCTCGTCAGCGTTCCCGACTACAACAGACCGGGACTTGAACTGACGGGATATCTCGATTATTTTGATAAGAACAGAATTCTTATCATAGGAAAAAAGGAATATTATTATTTTGAAAGAATGTCGCCCGAGGAGAGAACCGAATCCCTCGATAAGTTCCTCTCTCTTGCTCCTCCTGCCATGATTTTCTGCCGCAGTTTGCAGCCTTTTGATGAGATCAAGACCGTGGCGGCGATGTACGGCGTAGCTATCCTTGTTTCTCAGGAGCCGACAAGTGAGCTGACCGCTTCTCTGGTCAATTTCCTTAACGTTGAGCTTGCTCCGAGAGTGACTCGTCACGGCGTTCTCGTTGAAGTTTACGGTGAAGGTCTGCTGCTGATGGGAGACAGCGGAATCGGAAAAAGTGAAACGGCGGTTGAGCTTATCAAACGAGGTCACAGACTCATCGCCGATGACGCCGTGGAGATCAGAAGAGTTTCAAACAAGACTCTCGTTGGTTCGTCACCGGAGAATATACGTCACTTCATCGAGCTTCGCGGTATCGGAATCATCAATGCCCGAAGACTTTACGGTATGGGCGCCGTGAAAATGACGGAAAAAATAGATATGGTCATCAATCTTGAAATATGGGATAACAACAAGATCTATGACAGAATGGGAATGGACACCGAATTTATGGAAATTCTCGGAAACAAAGTTCCCACGATAACGATCCCCGTGAAGCCCGGACGAAATCTTGCTGTTATCATTGAAGCTGCGGCTATGAACAACAGACAGAAGAAGATGGGATATAATGCTGCAAAAGAGCTTCTCTCGAATCTTGGAATGGCTTATGATGTTGACGAGAGCAGCGGAAAGACAAAAATCGGCTGGGAGTGATACATATTGAAAATTATTGCTGACACACACACTCATACCATCGCTTCGACTCATGCCTACGGAACAGTCAGGGAAATGGTTGAGGAGGCCGCGGCGCTCGGTCTTTATGCCATAGGGATCACCGATCACGGCCCGAATATGCCCGGTTCTCCGCGCCAATGGTATTTCAACAACCTTCGGGCGATCCCCTCGACGTATCTCGGAGTGAGAGTTCTGAGAGGCGCGGAAGCAAATATTGCCGATTTTTCGGGAAATCTTGATATCGACGAAGAAACGCTTGACTGTCTTGAATGGATAGTCGCTTCCCTTCACAATCCGACTCTCGACACAAGCATTATCAAACCTACTTACGAAACGTGTACTGCGCTTTATCTTAATGCTGCGGAGAATCCGCATATAAATGTTATCGGTCACTGCGGAACTCCCGAGTATGCTTTTGACTATGAAAAGGTGATCCCCGTTTTCGCCGAGAAAGGGAAGCTTGTTGAAATAAACGATTCCGCTTTCAAGAGAAAAAAAGGTTCCGTTTCGAACTGCATTGAAATTGCGAAGGTCTGCAAAAAGGTCGGCGCACCGATAATCGTCAATACAGACGCCCATTTCATGACCGAGGTCGGAAGAGCCGAAGGATCACTCAGAATGCTTGAGGAGATCGGTTTTCCGGAGGAGCTTGTAGTGAATTCATCGGTCGAGCGTTTTGAAAAATATTTGAAAGATCATAACATACCCCTAAGGGATTAACGGAGGCAAAATGGCTATAAACGAAAATATAAAAAAAATTATCGAGTCTGCAAAGGAAAAAAACTGCAAAGTCTTTGAAAACGAACCTTTGAGCAGATATACGACTTTTAAAGTGGGCGGTAATGTTTCCGCGCTTATAATCGTTGAAAATTCCAATGTTCTTTGCGAGCTTTTTTCATTATGTACGAAGCTTGGCGTTCCGAATTTCGTGATAGGAAACGGTTCAAACCTTTTGGTGAACGATAAAGGATACGAAGGAATAGTTTTTAAGCTTGACGGTGATTTTAAGAAGATCTCCATCGTTGATGAAAATACGGTGAAGTGCGGAGCGGGAACGACTCTTGCGAAGCTCTGCAAGTTTGCGCTGGATCATGATCTCAGCGGTCTTGAATTTGCGTGGGGGATCCCCGGAACGGTCGGCGGAGCAGCGTTCATGAATGCCGGAGCTTACGGCGGTGAAATGAAGAATGTTGTCGTTTCCTCATCCTATATCACTCCCGACGGAATCCCCGGAACGATGGACGCGGACGAGATGGACCTTTCCTACAGACACAGCGTCTACTCCGATAATAAATACATAATCACAAGCGTGACGGTTTCTCTGACTCCGGACGTCAGCGATTCAATAAGAGAACGAATGGACGATTATATGGGAAGAAGGAAAGCGAAACAGCCGCTTGAATATCCGAGCGCGGGAAGCGTTTTTAAGCGTCCCGAAGGTTATTATGCGGGAGCGCTTATCCAGGAATGTAATCTTAAAGGAAAACAGATCGGCGGAGCTCAGGTCAGCGAGAAACATGCCGGATTCATTATCAATAAAAATAATGCTACGTGTGAGAATATATGTGATCTGATAGAATATATTCAGAATACTGTGTTTAAAGAAAAAGGCGTAAAGCTTGAATGTGAGATCAAAAGAATATAGGGAATCCGTGAAAAGAACGGATCTAACCGAGGAGATTTTATGGAATTTATAATTGTAAGCGGAATTTCGGGAGCAGGAAAAACCTCGGCTCTTCACGCAATGGAAGATATAGGTTTTTATTGTGTGGATAATATACCGCCGGCGCTGCTTTCGACATTCTATGAACTTTGTGACAAATCCGCGGACGAACGAATGAAAAGAGTTGCGGTCGTTCTTGATATACGCGTGGGAAATTTCTATGAGGAATTTTCAGCCGCCGCAGCGAAACTCAGAAAAGAAAACTATCAGTATAAGATACTTTTCCTTGACGCAAACAATGATGTTCTGGTGAGAAGATTCCGTGCAACGAGAAGAAAACACCCGTTATGTCCCGACGCAACGATCTACACGATCAATGAAGCGGTGAATCTTGAAAGGGAGCTTCTTATGAAGCTCAAAGAAATGGCTGATTACCTGATAGATACATCATATCTCTCAACAAGTCAGCTTAAGGAAAGAATATCAACGCTTTTCCTTGACAACGATATTTCCGCTTTGGCGATCACGTGCGTGTCTTTCGGGTTTAAGTATGGTGTTCCGACGGAAGCAGATCTGATGTTTGACGTTCGTTGTCTGCCCAACCCGTTTTACATAGAGGATCTGAAATATAAAAACGGACTTGACGATCCTGTCAGGGATTACGTGATGAAATGGGAACAGACCCAGGGCGTTTTGAAAAGAATAATAGATTATGTTGATTATTCTCTTCCGCTTTACGCCGACGAGGGAAAAAGCCAGCTGATAATTGCGATCGGCTGCACAGGAGGAAAACACAGATCGGTTGCGCTGACTCAGGCTGTCTACAATCATCTGATCGAAAACAAGCATAAAGTCAGCGTTCATCATCGCGACATAGGAAAAGCATAAACGGGGTGGGATCTTGTCTTTTTCATCGGAAACAAAAAGAGAGCTGTGTAAAACTTTGCCGAAGCTCAGAGAGATGGCAAGGGCGGAAGCCTACGGACTTCTGCTTTTTTGCAGAAAATTTTCCGAAACGGAAATATCGTTCAGAACGGAAAGCAGCGACGCCGCCGATCGTTTTGCCGGAATGATAGCCGAACAAACAGGCTCTATCGTCGAGATCCGAAAATCTCTTTCCGCGAGAAAAAATGAAAATTCGCTCTATAAGGTGGAGATCCCCGCTCTTGACGACCGCAGAAAAATAATGGAGACTTTCGGTCATGACTCAAATCAGATAAGCCTCAGGATCAATCGCGCGAATATAGAATTCGATGTCTGCGCGGCTTCGTTTTTGAGGGGAGCTTTTTTGACATGCGGAAATATCACGTCTCCCGAATCGGAATATCATCTGGAATTCAATGTTCCGCATAAGAATCTTTCCGAGGATCTTTGCCGGATAATCTGCGAAACTACCGAGTTTGTCGGAGGAAGAGCGATAACTCCGAAAACAGCAGGCAGGCGCGGAGCATATGTTGTTTATCTGAAAGACAGCGAGGACATTTCCGATCTGTTGACTCTTATGGGTGCTGGGAACGCGAGTATGTCCGTTATGCAGGTGAAAATACTGAAAAATTTTGAGAATGACAGAAATCGGAAAATAAATTCCGAGATCGCGAATACGGACAAGACTGTTTCCGCAGCGGCAAAGCAAATTCAGGCTATCAATATTCTAAGAGAAAGCGGAAAACTGGAGAAGCTGAGCGATGAACTTCAGGAAGTTGCGAAGATCCGTGAAAGCTTTCCTTTGGCATCGCTGAAAGAATTATGCACCCACTTCAAAACGCCTATCAGCAAATCGGGGCTCAATCACAGGCTTAATCGTCTGATAGAGCTTTCTTCAAAGGATAATTGACGTGCAGTGCTTTGGAGAATGATATTTAATCAGTTTCGAAATATATTCAGGTGTTACGTGATGTTTTGTTAAAGCAAAATATCCATAGTATGAATTTAGCGTAATTCGTCCGAGGGATAACGTTTCCTCTCGGGCGTTTTTGTGTCAATCGAAAGTATGAAGATTTTGTAAACTGAACCACTACCGCCTAAAGGCGGTAGGTTCAAAATGCGGCTGAAGCCGCCTAAAGTTCACTAATTCTAAAATTGTCTGAATT
>CACYDE010000275.1 GCA_902773045.1 uncultured Ruminococcus sp.
AAGTGTATCAAAAGATCAGGGAAGAACGATTCTCTACGTTAGCCATAATATGAACACAATTCGGGCGCTTTGCAACCGCGTAATCGTGCTCAATCATGGCACTGTGATTTATGATGGTGATGTCGAAACAGGTATTGGTATTTATCTTGGCATACAGGACGAAGATGCTCCGACAAAATATGAACTCGATAATTGTGACCGTCCCTCCGAATTTCATGGTGAAAAACTTCGGATTACCGGTTTTGAATTTACTAATAAAACGATTGCCAGGTTTACGAGAAATGAACCACTGAAATTCAACATTAATTTCACTGCAAATGAAGGCATCGAAGATCTGAAACTGTACTTTGTTATAAAGTCAGCGGATGGATTTATTGCCGGTATGACGCAAACAGAACAGCCATTCTGTAACGCTCAAAAAGGTAAGTCATATTCATTCGACTTTGATATTGATATTTCCAATATTGCACCGGGAAGATATTATTTTATTCCTGATATTTTTTCGGATGACGGTACAGGCAGACACTTAAGCTACGATCATCCGAGCTGTAATATAGTTTTTGAAATCGTGGAAGATGATGATTCAAAGCTTAGATGGAATTCAAATTATTATGGACATGTTCAGTTGAATCCGATCGAGAGGGCTAAAGGATGAAAACTATTCGAGTGAAATTCGTGGGTTTTTGGAACGGCTTTGTACCGGAAAAGAGCAGAATTTATCTTGATTTATCAAAGTTGTATAACATTGAAATAACAGATTCCCCTGACTATATCATTTGCAGTTGTTTTGAGCCGCTGTATGATTACTGCAATTATCCGCAAGTCAGGATCATGGATATCGGAGAAAACTACATACCTGATTTAAACTTGGTTGATTATGCTATTTCTAGGTATCCGGTCAGCTTATTGGATCGCTGCTTTTTTCATCCGGGATGTATCGATTTTCGAGGTCGATTTGAAGCACTGCAAACAATAAAAGAGAAGCGGGATATCGGCTTCATCAAGAATAAGCCGTATTTCGCTAACTTTATCGCCAGTCATGAATCGGAGAATAGCATTCGTGGTGACTTCTTCAAGCTGCTTTCGGGATATAAAAGAGTTGAGTCCCCCGGTACATATCTGAATAATACAGACGGCTATTCCGTGAACTGGAAAGATAACAGTAAAACTGACTTCCAGCGCAAGTGTAAGTTTACCCTCTGCTTTGAAAGTACAAAAAGCGGTGGCTTTGTAACCGAGAAAATCACCGATGCCTTTTATGCCGATACCATTCCGGTGTACTTCGGTTCGGAAGAGGCTTTCAACATCTATAACAAGGACGCAATGATCTACTGCGCATCTCGTGAGGATTTCGACGAGACAATCAAAAAGATCATTGAACTTGATACAAACGATGAAAAGTATTTAGAAATGGCAAATCAGCCAATTTTGAATCCGAGCTTTGACTATCAAAAGTTCAGATCAGATTATGAAGCATTTTTAAGACACATTTTTGATCAACCGCTTGAGCAGGCATACCGCCGTTCTAGAGTATATGTGCCTAAGCAGCATGAGGACTACCTTAGACAGAAGGCTTTGGAGAATAACATACAGAAAAAGAAAAAAGGTCTTTTTGGGAGACTGAAGAATGGATAGCCAAATCAGTAAGATTACTATAAATGAATACTTTTCTGATTATTTCATCAAAACGTGGCGTTGTGAACCTGACATCGAGCTAAAGGTGGATTATGTTCAGCCGGAGCAGTTTTTAGTATCAAACCGCATTGACTTAATCTGCAAGTTGTTTTACATTGAGTGCAGAGAGAAAAACGCGGATATGACCTTTGCCAAGGAACTCTACACCGAGCATTTGCGCGCATTTTCCGAGGGCACCTTTACAGAGCCCGGACATGAAGAAAAGAATACGATTGAAAAGTATTTATCCACGTTTGACAGGCTAATTGATGATATTAGGAAAAATGGTTTTGACGCTTCAAAATCGGTTGTTCCCGTAAGTGATAATGGTGTGATTCTCGATGGTTCCCACCGTGTCGCTATCGCAATCTATTATCACCTTACGCTGCCTATCGTTCATATCCACGGGGTAGAGCAATGTTTTGATACTGCGTTCTTTCAGAAAAACGGATTATCTCCGATTTATCTCGACTTTATGGTTAACCGATACATCCGAGCCAAGAAGCAGACCTATATCGCTTGCCTTTGGCCTGCAGGATATGATGAAGCCAAACATGCCGAAACAGACGCACTTCTCCGCAAGGCGGCAAATGTTGTATACAGAAAGAGAATCCGATTTAATTATATCGGTATAGAACGACTTGTTACGCAGGTTTACTATCATCAAGAGTGGACAGGCAGTCTTGATGAGGGATTCCGTGGTGCTGCCTATAAGGCAAAAGATTGTTACAGCAAAAAGGGAGTTACCACCATCTATGTTCTGGAAGATATCAGGCAGGATTTGGTGGAGTTAAAAAATAAAATCCGTGATATCTATCAGATTGAAAATCACTCGATACATATCACCGATACAAAGGATGAGGCAATCGAGGCGGCAGAGCTG
>CACYDE010000276.1 GCA_902773045.1 uncultured Ruminococcus sp.
TACTAACGTATTTCAAGAAAATTTAACGCAGTTCAGGGCAAATTAGACAAGCAGAAATGAAAAGTTATTTATAAACAGTTCCTTACAATTCTTCTCCTCTGCCTTCCGTCATTTTCTCCGCTTTTGGCTTACAAAGTGACTGCATCTGACTTCGGTCGGGCAGTCCCGACGATCCAAATGCACGCCTGTTTTTTGATATGAGTAACTTTATCTCCTGCGTCAAAATCCCCCTAAACAGCCCTTATTCATGATAACATGTATCGGATGCAAAAGCTTCTTATCAATTTCCAAAAGATCAGCTCTCCTAAAGCGATTACTTTTTCAATGCGGCCGAAAGGATTTCAAGCCCTCTGTCAATTTCATCTTTTGTTATTGTCAGCGGAGGAAGAAGTCTGATCTTAGTTTTTGCAGTAAGAACAAGAAGTCCGTTTTCAACGCACTTTGCGGCAGTTTCGGAAGCAGTCAGACCTTCGTCAAGCTCGATCCCTATCATCAGACCAAGTCCGGAAACACTCTTCACACCCGGGATTTCAAGAAGCTTTTCTCTGAAATAACTTGCTTTCTCTCCGACTTCCGCAAGCTTTCCCTCATCAAGGAGCTCTTCAAGAACAGCTATTCCTCCGGCACATGAAACAGGATTCCCACCGAAAGTCGATCCGTGATCGCCGAATCCGAGAACATTTTCGGTCACCTCGTCCATGAGAACCGCACCGATAGGAAGTCCTCCGCCAAGTCCTTTTGCCAGAGTGGTGATATTCGGTTTCACGGAGAACTGCTCGCTTGCGAGAAGAGTTCCTGTTCTTCCTATTCCCGTCTGAACCTCATCAATGATGAAAAGAATATTGTTTTCCTTGCAGATCATCTCAACGAATTTCACGAACTCCTTATCCGCCGCAATAACTCCGCCTTCACCCTGAACAAGTTCAAGCATAACTCCGCAGACCGTATTGTCAACTGCGGCGATAAGCGCTTCCCTGTCGCCAAGCTCCACATATCTGAAACCGTTTGTGAAAGGAAAGAAATTACGGTGGAAAACGTCCTGACCCGTAGCTTCAAGAGCGGCTATCGTTCTTCCGTGGAAAGAATTCCTAAAGGTTATAATATTTGTGCATTTCTCTCCTTTTACGGATACACCGTACTTTCTTGCAATTTTTATGGCGCCCTCGTTCGCTTCCGCACCCGAATTCCCGAAAAATACCTTTTTAAATCCCGCAGCGCGGCAGAGCTTCTCGGCAAGCTTTACATCGGGAAGAGTTGTATAGAGATTCGATGTATGCTGAAGAGTTCTGACCTGTTCAACCACTGCGTCCGCCCACTTTTCATTACAGTAGCCAAGACTGTTCACTCCGATACCGCTTCCGAAATCTATGTATGATTTACCTTCGGCGTCAAAAACCTCCGCACCCTTTCCTCTTACGAGGGTTACCGGGAATCGCTTGTATGTATTGGAAATATATTTCGAGTCAAGCTCGGCGTAATCTTTGTTAGTCATAATTCTGCACCTCTGAAAAATTTATTTCAAGGAATCCTCCCCGAAAGCGCATATTACTACACACTTACCTGTATATTATTACACCGAAGCAGAAATTTGTCAAGCGGAAGAATATTTTTTAACTATAAACGAGACTGCCCCTCAATCATCGGTAAAGAGTCGTAAAAAATTTTTTATGAAATTTTTTTATTACTTAGGCAGCTAAGAAAGCATCGCACAAAGCCGTCTGGCGGTCTTTGTGCGGTGTTGCCTTAATATTTATCGCTTTCAAAAAAACACGTCAACGTTTTTATAGATCAGATTTATTCTTCCAATATTTTCTGTCAAGGCTTCTGTAATGAACAGCTTCGGCAATATGTTCGCCTTTTATCACATCTTCTCCGTCAAGGTCGGCGATAGTTCTCGCGACCTTTAATATCTTGCTGTAGGCTCTTGAAGAAAGACCGAGCTTATCAAATGCAAGGTGAAGATATTTATCCGCTTTTTCATTCAGCGGACAGAACTCATGAAGATTCCCGGCAGGAATTCTCGCATTCGATTTTATCGGAAGATCACGAAAACGCTCGGTTTGGATCTTTCTTGCTTCATTCACCCTCCTGCGGATCTCTTCCGACGATTCGGCAGGTCTTTTTGACGAAAGCTCTTCATATCCGATCAAAGGAACTTCGATATAGATATCTATTCTGTCAAGAAGCGGTCCCGAAATTTTCCCGAGATACCTTGAAACCTGCTGCGGAGAGCATGTACATTTTCCCGAGCCTGTAGCGTAATAACCGCAGGGACAAGGGTTCATCGCGCAAACCATGGATACATTGCAGGGATAAGTAAGAGTTCCGCTCACTCTTGAAATAGTAACCTCTCCGTCCTCAAGAGGCTGACGGAGAACCTCCATCGTGGCACGCGAAAACTCCGGAAACTCATCAAGAAACAGAACCCCGTTGTGTGCAAGCGAAATTTCTCCCGGACTCGGAACCGAACCTCCTCCGACCAGTCCCATCGGAGAAATTGTGTGATGAGGCGATCTGAAAGGACGCCTGTCGATCAGAGAAACCCCCGGAGGGATATGGCCTGCGATCGAATGGATTTTTGTTGTTTCTATAGTTTCGTCAAACGTCATATCCGGCAGAATAGTTGGAAGCCGCTGAGCAAGCATACTTTTTCCCGATCCCGGAGGTCCTACAAGAAGAATATTGTGACTTCCTGCCGCCGCAATTTCAAGAGCGCGTTTGGCGTCCGACTGACCCTTGACCTGCGAAAAGTCAACGGCAAATTTTCCGATCGATACCGTCAGTTTTTCCGGATCTGCTTTTTTCATAGGTTTTATTCCGGTCAGATGCTCGTAAAGCTGTTTTACGCTCTTGATCGGGTAGACGTCTATCCCCTTTACGACAGCTGCTTCCGCACGGTTTTCATACGGTACAAATATTCTTCCGTAACCCTGTTCTTTGGCTTCGATAGTCATAGGAAGAATACCGTTGACGGAACAAACGTCCCCCGAAAGAGAAAGCTCTCCGATAAAAACAGCGTCGTCGGTTTCGGCAGAAAGCTGACCGGAAAGCTTTAAAAGCGCAGTAAGTATAGGCAGATCATATATAGCTCCTATCTTTCTTTTATCCGCAGGAGCAAGATTCACCGTGATCCTTCCGAGAGGAAATTCAAAACCGCTGTTCTTCATCGCAGAACGAACCCGATCTCTCGATTCTTTGACGGCAGCGTCGGGAAGACCTACAATGTCGAACGCAGGGATTCCCGATGAAAGATCGGTTTCCACCGTGACCTTGAACGATTCAATTCCGCAAAGTCCCATGCCTATACATTTCGCAAACATACACTCAGCGCCCCTTCCTTCAAATATTGTCTTGTCCGGAAAGTATTTTTATTTCCGACAAAACAATTTGTTTTTAAAGAAAAATCTCTTAATTTAGATAATAATAATTCTTTAAGGTTTAAAAAATACAATTACGTATAATTATACCACATTATTTATCATAAATCTACAAATTTCTCGCATGACTCAAAAAAATTTTAAATAATTTTCATTTTTCCTATTGACTTATTTCTTCGGCTGTAGTATGATACATAGTAGAGGTATTGTAAATACTTTTGGCAGTTTGATGTTGCTCGGATCTTATTCACTTCTTATTCACTTCTCCTGCACTGTCATCGGGCTGCCGTAAGATACTTTGATATCAGATGGAGAAAACTATGAGCGAAGCTTTTGAATATTCCGATATTCAGCTTGTTGAACTTTACAACAGCGGTAATGAAAATGCTTTCACTGTTCTGACAGACAGATATCTTAAAGTTATCCGTTCGATAACGTCAAAGTACAATATTTCGGGACTTGAATGTGACGACCTGATCCAGGAAGGACTTTTGGGACTTCTTTGTGCTGTAAAATCTTACAGACCTGACGGAGGAGCAAGCTTCAAAACCTATGTCGGTGTTTGTGTGAAAAGAAGGATCTTGACTCTTCTGATCCGCTCGGACAACAGCAAAAGCAAAGCTTTGAATGATTATCTTTCGCTCGACGATGAAGAAGCCGTACATTCGATAAGCATCGGTGAAACCGACCCGGAAAAAATTTTTATCGACAGCGAACAGCTTACCTCGCTGAGAAAAAAAATTTCGGGCTGGCTTTCAAAGAAAGAGAAGAGTATTTTCGACCTGTATCTCAAAGGAGAAAGCTACGGAAAAATTGCCGAGGAGCTTCAGCTTTCGACAAAATCAGTCGATAATGCGCTTCAAAGGATCCGAAGAAAACTTCGGAAAAATATTTCGGATATCCCCCTTTAGTTTCAATGTTTTCAGTACGAAAAGAAATATCTTGAAAATTTGTTTTCGGCTGATGATATTGTCCTTTATTCGGGATAGACATATACACATTTTATTTCTTACTAACCTTGAACAGAAATCGTTTCTTGAAAAGCGGACAAAACTTTTGGGAAGAAAAATCCGGAAATCACTTTTCCGGAACTCCGTCATTGAAGTTTCGAACCGAAGAAATGAAAACGATTCCGTTTGGGACAGTATCAAAAGAAGGAAACGAGGTAAATCAAATGTACGAGGATAAGACGCTGACATGCAAAGAATGTGGAAATGAGTTCGTGTTCACAGCCGGTGAACAGGAGTTCTACGCTTCCAAGGGCTTTGTGAACGAACCCCAGAGATGTAAGGATTGTCGTGCGGCAAGAAAGAACGCAGCAAAACCCGAAAGAGAATTTTTTGAAGCTACATGCGCAAGATGCGGAGGAGTGGCAAAAGTTCCTTTCAAACCGCGTGAAGACCGCGATGTATTTTGCAGCGAATGCTTTGCAGCAATCAAAGCTGAACAGGAATAATTTTTATGAGCTGTCCGTTCTGTCGGAACGGCTGTCAAGTTTCAAATCAAGAACAAATTCACCCTGTTTTAATATCAGTAATAAAAATATTTTCAAAGGATGTTCCGAAATTTTGGAGCATCCTTTCTTTTTCAACGTATTTAAAAAATACATGTCGTTTATCTGAAAATAGTGTTATCCGTCAGGATAAAGAAAAAAACAAAAATCCTGTGATATAATTTAATCAATCCCAAAGGGAAAGAATAAATCCTGATAACACCATAGTTTTTCTATATGTTATAAAGAATGCGTAAGCCGAGGAGAGATCAGCTTACGCAATTCTTTATTTCTGCCAATAAAAATGATAACAACTACTTCACTATTACAAAGTGCAGCGTCAAAAAACCGGCAGGTTTTCTCAAGACAATATGCCCACCTCCCGAATCATTCGGGAAGCGGGCATATAATTATTTTATTAGCTCAAATTCAAATCGGCTTTAGAATTCTTCATATCCGATACTCTGACGGAGGATCATGATCGCGTCGTTTGCCGTTATTTCTCCGTCGCCGTCAACATCGCCGGCAATGAATGTCGTATCGTCAAACTCTTCCGTACCGATCGAAGCACGAAGAACAAGTATCGCGTCGTTTGCCGTTATTTCTCCGTCGCCGTCAACATCGCCAAGCATAATATCGGACGGACGCTCACGGAAATGAATAGTAACGAACTCAAGCTGAGGATTATATTCGCCTAAGTCGATCTTCTGCCAGTCTTCCTCATAACCGTCGTAATAAATATCCGTAAGTGACGGACAATTCACAAAGACTCCATCGGCAATGCTTTCGACATTCTGGAATATCTCGATCTGAACAACAGTCGTGTTTCCGTCAAAAACGCCTTCTTCGATTCGTCTTACGTTCAGGGGAATACTTACGTCTGCTTCATTTCCTCTGTAAGCAATGAGAATACCAACGATAACAACGAAATCTCCTTCGTAGTCATTAAACCATTTCGTGCCGGTGAATGCGTCTCTTCCGATTCGCTTTACACTGTCGGCAACATCTACATCGGCAAGGTTCTGACAGTTTCTGAATGCACTTGAACCGATCGAGGTGATGCCTTTTTCAACGATAAGCTTCGTTATCATCGCTCTGTCCATATACCAAGGAGCAAAAGTATTTTCATTGTCATAGTCATACATTGTGCCCTCACCATATATTCTCAGAGTTCCGTCATTGTAAAGTATCCATCTTGCATTATCACCGCAATAACCCGAACGAATTACATTAGGATCATCTATCGGGTCAACGGGTTCGGGATCTTCATATGGCTCAACTTCAATTTCAGAGAAAGATCCGTCGTCTTCTGAGTCGGGAGTAACAATATGTTCGACCACACCGTTTACTATTCTCGAAAGATCAATAGTGTGGATATCAACAGGAATGGAATTCGTATCTTGAGTCACCGTAAGGATCACGGTAGCAGCTGTATCACCATCACTTGAAGCAAAAGAATGTTCTCTACCGTCGGGATCGAAAATACCTCCGAGACGAACGGTACCTGCCGAAATAAGGTTGACAAAAATTTTACTGTTTTCGAATTTATCGGGAATAATTGCGCTGGTGTATTCAAGGATCGAAGTATCGTACATAAGCTGAGCCGTGAAAGCGCCAAGATTATCAACGTTCTTGATAATATATTTTACTGCTATGCGGTCGCCTTTATGATAACGATAACCGTCATCGCTTGTGTCGGTCTCGGTGTCGGATGTTGAATCAGTATCCGTTTCGGAATCGGAATCTGAAGCTGTATCCGTATCGGAGTCTGATTCCGAATCTGTTTCCGACTCTGAATCCGATTCGGAATCCGTATCGGATTCTGTGTCCGTATCACTGTCCTCCTCATTGTAGGGCTTTACTACTATCTCCGACCACTCATCCGTTTCGTTTCCGTCCGGAGTTATCAAATTCTCAACCTTGCCGTTTTCAATTCTTGAAAGGTCAATGGTTTTGATGGTTATGTCAAGGGAATTTGTATCTTTGAGTACCATAAGAACGGCTGTTCCGGCAACGGCTCCTTCGCTTGACGCAAAAGCGTGCTCATTTCCGTGAGGTTCAAAGTAACCTCCGAGTTTAACCGTTCCTTCCGAAATAAGATTAACGAATATCTCACTTTGTTCATATTGTGTCGGAACGATGGAATGGTCGTATTTCAACTCTGATGTATCATAACTGATCTTAGCCGTAAATGCTCCTATATTATCAACGTTTTTGATTATATAGTCAACTGCAACAAGATCACCCTTATGATAAATGTAACCCTCACCCTGTGAGTCTGTTTCGTCGGGTGTATCCGATTCGGAATCGGAATCAATCTCGGAATCAGGCTCTGAATCGGATTCCGAATCTGAATCTGCTGTATCGGTATCATCGTCACCATACGGTTCAATATAGAAATAAGACCATGAATCCGATTCGTCTCCGTCAGGAGTGATAACGTGATCGACCGAACCGTTTACAATTCTCGAAAGATCAAAAGTATGTATATCTACGTCAAGAGAATCTGTATCTTTGAGAACCGTGAAAACTACCGTAGCTGCTGTATCACCTTCGCTTGATGCAAAAGCATGCTCGTTTCCGTGAGGCTCAAAATATCCGCCAAGCTTTACTGCTCCGTCATAAATTTTATTGATTATAATTTGACTGTCTTCAAACTTGTCAGACTTGATAGAATGGTCAAATTCAAGTTCGGAAGGAGAATAATTCATCTGAGCAGTGAATGAACCTATGTTGTCGAAATTACGGATCGTATATTTAACCGCAACACGGTCACCTTTGTGATAACGATATTTATGCTCCCCGTCCGTATCGGTTTCGGAATCGTCTTCACTCGACGTATCTGTCTCAGAGTCTTCGTCGGTGAGCGAATCCGTTTCCGAATCATCATTGCTGTCTGTATCTGTATCCGTATACTTATCTACGGTGAGATATGTCCAAGCATCTTCGTCATTTTCGGACTTAATAAGATAAACTACCGAATCACCGTCGATCCTCGAAAGATCAAATGTTTTCCGATCTATTCCAAGATCATTGGTATCCTGAGTAACGCGGAAGAACAGCGTTGCGACCGAACTTCCGATAAAACTTGAGAAAGAATGCTCCGAGCCGTAAGGATCAAAATAAGCTCCGATATTGACCAGACCTTCTTGTTTTGCGTAAATAAGAATTCGGCTGTCTTTGAAGTCACCGGTTTCGGCTTTTTCATACGTAAGGCAATCGGGATCGTAATAAACATTCGCAGTGACCGCACCAATATTATCGACTGCGGAAACGTAATAACTCACTGCGATAGTATCGCCCTCATGATAAAGGTAATCATCATCGGGGTCGGAATCGGAATCGTCATTATTTTCTCTTTTTGGAGACTCGGTGATGAAAGTCCAGATATCATCTTCCTCCGATGAACTCAATCCGAGAAGCATAACCATTGAATCATTCTCGATACCGTAAAGCAAAGTTGTTGAACGAGTAATTCCCGTTGTCACCGTTCCGTGAGTAACTTTAAACGAGAGAGTCGCTACGGTTTCTCCCTCATCGGAAGCAAAGGAGTGTTCGTTCCCGTTGGAATCAAACGATCCGCTCAACATTAAATGACCGTCCTGCGTTTTGTTGACAAAAACAGAAGCACCATTTCCGTCATACACTTTTGCTTCAATGTATTCGAGAGAATCGGAATTATAATCGATATACGCCATTACGGAACCCAAGGCTTCAACATTTCTGATCTTGTACTGAGCCTCAATGATCGTTCCTTCTTCGTAATATTCGGGTTCAACAATCATTTCGTTGCGCTGAATATCAAAACTGATATAAGTCCAAACATCATCTTCCATATTGGAATCGGGAGTCATCAAACCAACGACCTCGTTGTTTTTCGTGCAGTATAACTCCTGTACGCTGTAAGAAAGACCGATATCCGAAAAATCACAATTTTGAGTTACATACAAATTCATTGTGAAAAGTATGTTTCCATCTCCGGCGAAATAATCTTCATACTTCGAATCCGTAATAAGAGCAGCCACTTTGACCTCTCCCGGATTCTCTTCACTGAAAAGGACGTCCGCCCCGTCATCCAATCCAAAAGCAGACGACAGATGAGCGAGTTCCGAATCATAATAGAACGTTCCTCTGAAAGTGGAAAATCCATCCACATCGTGGATACCGAATTTTAAACCGATCACATCTCCGGCGTTAAGATCATTGTCGGAAGATCCATCCGTGAGATACCATCCGTCTTCCGTGTCATCGGGATAATCGTATTTTTCCGGAACCGATTGAGCGAATGCGCCCAACGGCTGTACGATCATCATAACCGTCAGAATCAAACATAGAAAAATCCTGCAAAAACGTTTCCTTTTCAAAGCTTATCACTTCTTTCTTTAAAATTAGCAAATAACTTTCAGGAATACTTCCTTATTTTTAAATTATACACCATATCTTTAATATCAGTCAATAAGATTTTATATATTTTTACGAAGTAGCAAAAATGTAATTATTTAAACTATAAAAAAAGTCGTGACAAACAGAAAAATATTGCTAAAAAAGAACAAAAAACCTCTTGGATGTTTTCAAGATCACATTTTCGGCAAAACACATAAAATAACCACTCACAGTGGTCGAGTTTTTATCACAATAATAATATAATATAGATAACACTAATGTGTAATATTTCAATGAACGGAGGTACAAATTTTTATGGATAAATTCGGCAGCAGAAAGCTGATGAAAGAAACTCTCAAACATGCAAATTCAAAAACAAAAATGGTGATTTGCCCGAAATGCGGAACAAGAATGACTGTCACATTTTTAACCCCCAACGACACGGCGACCTGCCGTAACTGCGGAACAAAAATCTATCAGTAATACGCATTCAGACAAATATCACCTCCTTCAAAGCAGACAAAAGACCCGATGCTCACTTCGGGTCTTTTTGTATTATCTGTCAGATCACATAATCAATAACTTCCGTTCCGTCGGGAATATCGGATATCGCGGAAAGGTCGTAGGGTGTGTTCTGATATACATAATAATTCAGCCAGTTGATAAAAAGCAGATTGGCATAGCTCTTCCATCTCATCACCGGTGTTATGTCTGTATTATTCTCGGGGAAGTAATTACTCGGAATATTTGGCTCGATCCCCTTTTCGAGATCACGGAAAAACTCCTTTGCGAGAGTATCTCTGTCATATTCCGGATGACCGAGAATGAAAAATTGTCTGCCGTTTTTGCTGCCAACTATAGAAACGCCCGCTTCATCGGAGAGCGAAAGGATCTCAAGTTCTTTGCGTTTTTGAACGTCGATCGTTTTCACTCCCGTATTCCGCGAATGAGGAAGAAGAAAAACATCATCTATTCCTCTCATCAAGGGATGCTTGGAATTAAGAACTCTGTGAGAAAAAACTCCCGAGAGTTTTTCATCATAAGTAAATTTCGGGATCTTATAGTGATAGTAAAGTCCCGCCTGTGCGCCCCAACAGATATGAAGTGTGGAACAGACGTTGTGTCTGCTCCATTTCATGATCTTGCACAGCTCGTCCCAATAATCGACCTCGCTGAAATTGAGCAGCTCAACCGGCGCGCCGGTAATAATCATTCCGTCATAAAAATTATTCTTGACCTCATCAAAAAACTTATAAAATGCCGTCAGATGATCCTGAGGTGTATTTTTTGAAACATGGGAAGCCATCTGAAGAAGCTCAACAGTCACCTGAAGAGGGCTGTTTCCGAGCAGTCTTAAAAGCTGAGTTTCCGTAACGATCTTTGTCGGCATCAAATTGAGAATTATTATTTTCAGCGGACGGATATCCTGAGTTACCGCACGCTTATCCGTCATGAGAAAAACATTTTCGCTTTCGAGGATCTTTGCCGCCGGAAGATCTTCGGGTATATTTATTGGCATTATATCACCTCGTTCGAGGGTAATTCCGGGATATCCCGCTCTTCTAAAACGGTCAATATCCCGGTCTCTTTATATATAAAAATTTTAATCGGATCCGATATGGGATATCAATACTGCTTACCCCAGAAGACCTGATGTTTCGCGGGCTTTCCGCAGCAAACGCAGACGTCCGAAAGATGTTCCTCCTCAAACGGGATACATCTTGACTTAACTCCGCCTGTTACGTCTTTGATCTTATCCTCACATTCAACATCACCGCACCACATCGCCTTAATGAATCCGGGTTTGTTTTTCGCAGTGTCAACAAATTCATCGAACGTCAGCGCAATATGAGTTTTTTCTTTCATATTTTCAAGCGCTTTCTGATACATTCCGTTATGGACTTCCTCAAGGGCATTTCTCACAGCCTCGTCAAGGTTATCAATAGAAACAAACTGTTTTTCACGGTTGTCACGTCTTACGATCACGCACTGATTCTTTTCGATGTCCTTTGGTCCGATCTCGACTCTGACGGGAACACCCTTCATTTCATACTGACTGAACTTCCATCCGGGACTGTTCTCGGAATCGTCCAGTTTAACTCTGAACTCCTTCGAAAGTCTGTCTTTGATCTCGCCTGCCTTTTCAAGAACCCCTTCCTTGTGCTGAGCCACAGGAATAACGGCTACCTGGATCGGAGAGATCTTGGGAGGAAGAACAAGTCCGTCATCGTCCCCGTGAACCATAATTATCGCGCCGATCATTCTCGTTGAAACTCCCCACGAAGTCTGATACGGATACTGCAAAGTATTGTCTCTGCCGGTAAATTTGATATCAAACGCTTTGGCGAAGCCGTCGCCGAAGTAATGTGAAGTACCTCCCTGCAAAGCAACGCCGTTATGCATCATGGGTTCTATCGTGTAGGTTGCTTCCGCGCCTGCGAAAGTTTCTTTCCTCGTCTTTTTTCCGACAACTGCCGGAATAGCGAGCGTTTCTCTGTAAAAGTCCTCATAGACTTTTAACATTCTGAGAGTTTCCTCCTGAGCCTCCTCCGCAGTTTCATGCATCGTGTGACCCTCCTGCCAAAGGAACTCGGAAGATCTGAGAAACGGACGGGTCGTTTTTTCCCATCGCATAACGCTGCACCACTGATTGTAAAGTTTCGGAAGGTCTCTGTAAGAATTTATAACATTTCTGTAATGTTCACAGAAAAGAACCTCCGATGTAGGACGAATGCAAAGACGCTCGGCGAGCTTTTCCGAACCCCCGTAAGTGACCCATGCCGCTTCGGGTGCAAACCCTTCAACGTGATCCTTCTCTTTCTGCAAAAGACTCTCGGGGATCAGCATAGGCATATAAACGTTCTCGTGACCTGTTTCTTTAAAACGTCTGTCAAGATCAGACTGGATATTCTCCCAGATCGCATAGCCGTAGGGACGGTATATCATGCAGCCTTTGATTCCCGAGTAATCACAAAGCTCGGCTTTCTTCACTATATCTGTATACCATTTCGCAAAATCTTCATCTCTTGAAGTGATCGCTTCGACCATTTTTTTATTCTGTGCCATTATGGATTCCTCCGCTTATCAATTAATATTGTTTTTCGGGTTTTATACAATTCTTAATTATACAATTTTCGAGACAATAATTCAACCTTTTTCGATGAAATATTTTTACACCGTTCTAAACCTCTTTGATAATACAACTTGCTGTGCTGTTAAGACAACTCCGATCAAATCGTTCACTACAAAAACAAAAGCCCGCAAAAGCGGGCAGCGGATCCATCGGACCGATAATATAAATTATTTTTTATCTTCAATATAATCCACGATATCGCCTACGGTTTTGATGTTTTCGATATCCTCATCGGGAATTTCAACTTCGAACTCATCCTCGATCGCCATAAGAACATCAGCGAGATCCAAAGAATCTGCGCCCAGATCATCTGCCAAGCTTGTGTCAAGTGTTATAGAATCCTCTTCCTCATCAAACTGTTCAGCTAAAATCGCCTTAATTTTCTCGAATACCATGCGTATTCCCTCCTGAAAAATGTTTTTAGATTATGCACAATGTGATAGATCTGCGTTTTGCTCACTATACACGATCGAAACATAAATCAATAGAAATTCAGCTAACCGCTACTACACATATTATTAGTTATTTGTCCGTTTGTCAATATACTTTTGAAAATTTTTTAAAAATATTTTCAAATCCGCATTGAAGCGATCAAGCGAAAAAATTAATCAACAAAATTTCTCGCTTTGCAGCTGCATTTTATCACAACTTGTTATAAAATATTTATAATAATGAACTATATGATTCAGAAGGAACTTTTACTGTTAAAAAACTCAACAAACCTCGATCTCATCTCTTTCAGACTCTTTTGACGTATACAGACCGCAGAACCGTTTTGCAGGATAAACTCTTTGTCCACAGATTCAACGTAATTCATGTTTACAAGATAGCTTTGGTGACATCGGAGAAACATATCATTCGAAAGCTCCTCCTCTATCTTAGAAAGGTGTTTATACACAACATGTTTCTTTCCGTTTGCGGTGTATATAAAGCATTTTGTGTTGTCACTTTCTATATAAACAATATCTTTGACATATATCTTGAAAATTGACGATCTCTGCTTTATCAAATACACATCACTCAACAGGTCATCCGTTATACGATCCATAACATTTTTCATGCTGCTGTAATCCCATGACTTTAGAATATAGCCACTCGCTTTCGTACAAAAACCGTCAATTGCGTAAGAAACCGTTGAACTTACAAGTATAATATCATTCACAAATCCCAAGTCTCTCAAACGATATGCAGTCTCTATGTTGATTTTGCCATCCTCTTCAACTCCAAGGAATATAACATCAAATTTGATTCCATCTTCAATTTCACCGATCAAACCTTCACTGCTGTAAAAAGCTTCTATATTTGCCGATATGAATTTTAAATTATAATATCGTATCAATGCGTTTGATATTTTCTTTACAAAGCGGCAATTATCGTCACACACAGCAATATTCATAAAATAAAACATCTCTTTTCATGATCGAATAAAAGTTAATCTCACAAAAAAACGTCGAAGTCCAAGATACGCTAAATTTTTCCTTAATAATGTGGTATAATTTTTTCATCAAATAAATTCACGGAGGTTCTTGATGATAATATACAAAGCAACAGATGATCTGTCGGAAAA
>CACYDE010000277.1 GCA_902773045.1 uncultured Ruminococcus sp.
CATACTTCTTCAAAAAATGTCACTTTATTTCCTTTAGCCTCGTTGATGCGTACTTCTGCTGTTCATTGAACTTGGAAACTGGTGATACTTATTTTCACTCATTTTTTCGTCTTATTTTTCAGCTTGTTTTATTCATTTTCATCGGGGTAATACGCCAATACGATCTTAAGAAGACGGATCAATTCTTTGACGTCATTTTCTCCCAATATCTTGAAAAGTCCTTTATAGTTATTATGGATTTCGGTACGTTTTTCGATCGAGACCTGCCTGCCCTTCTCGGTGATACGAGCCTTAACAACTCTTCTGTCGCTCTCGCTTCTTTCTCGGACTACGAGTTCCTTTTGTTCGAGTCTGTTAAGGATATCGGCGATCCTTCCCGGAACGACATGGAGCTTTTTTCCCAATTCTCCGGCCGAAGCGCCGTCTTCCATATCAATAAGACAATTAAGCACACCATATTCCCCTCGGATACTGTTCAGCACTTCGATGTTATTCTTTTTATTAAGAAAGTCTGATAAAACACTGTATAGTTCTTCGGGGAGAGTTATATCATTACTTTGCATTGCATAATTACTCCTTTGTAATATTAGAATGATAAGGGGATCATCGCTTTTTATATGTGAAGCGATGACATAACAGAGAGCGATTTTACAAACACATTATATCATGTTGTCTTTTGTAAAGTCAAGGAATACCGCAAGGGTATACGAGGGAATTTATTTTACTTAAAAGAATATTAATCAAATTTTCGCTCCTTTGAGTATATATGCATATATGCAGACAAACCCCCTATTCACTGAAAATACGGGGTCTGCCTGATGACTCAGCCGCCGAATTTCCGGCAGCTTTATTTTTCACTTGTTTATATTATCTGACTTTACTTCCCTCGGGAATGTCATCAACAAAAATAACTTTTACATCTCCGTTCGGGCAGTCTGCGGCAAGAATCATTCCCTGACTCTCAATTCCGCAAAGCTTAGCCGGTTTAAGATTGGCAACAATAATAACATTATGACCTATAAGCTCTTCCGGCTTATAGAACTGAGAAATTCCCGATGCAACCGTTCTTTCCCCGTTTCCGTCATTAAGCGTCAGCTTCAGAAGCTTTTTGGACTTCTTCACGGGTTCACAGTCAACGACCTTCGCAGTCTTCAATTCCACCTTAGCGAAATCATCTATTCCGATCAATGCGACTCCCTCGGGCTTGTCATTTGAAGCAGCCTTATTCTGCTCTTTAGCCTGAGCCTTATCGGCGTTTTCCTTAATGATAGCATTCAGTTCTTCGATCTCTTTTTCAACGTCAATTCGAGGAAAGATCGCTTCACCCTTTTTAACTGTGACGTTCTTCGAAAGAACATTGAACTTCTCGGCATTTTCGTAAGTTGTTTCCTCAGCGCCCGCACCGATCTGTTCCCAGACTTTCGGCATGGTCAACGGCATGAACGCGGAAAGAAGAGTTGAAACGATCCTTATCGTATCAAGGAGATTGTAAAGCACCGCTGCCAAACGGGGCTTGTTCGACTCGTCCTTCGCAAGGATCCACGGAGTCGTTTCATCAATATATTTGTTCGCACGGGATACAACTTTAAAAATCTCGGCAAGAGCATTGTTGATCTGAGTTTTTTCTATGAAATCATCGACCTTGCCGCGAAGCGCGGAAGCTGTCGAGATCAAGTCCTCATCAAAATCGCCCGAACACCTTTCATCGGGCAGAGTACCGCCAAAATATTTCTCGACCATCGCAACCGTTCTTGAAACAAGATTTCCGAGTCCGTTGGCGAGATCTGTGTTGATCCTGTTTATCATTATTTCGTTCGAGAATGAACTGTCCGAACCGAGCGCCATTTCACGGAGAATATGGTAGCGTATCGAATCTGCGCCGTATCTCTCACCGAGAACAAACGGATCGACAACATTTCCCAGCGACTTACTCATTTTCTGACCGTTAAAAGTTATCCAGCCATGAACGGCAAGGTGCTTTGGAAGAGGAAGATCAAGCGCCATGAGGATCGCCGGCCATGTAATGGCATGGAATCTCATGATGTCCTTAGCGACCATGTGAACATTTGCAGGCCAGTAATCATTGTAATCACTGTACTTTTCGTTTTCATATCCGAGCGCCGAAATATAGTTTGACAAAGCGTCAACCCATACGTATACTACATGACCCTCGTCGAACGGAACCGGAATTCCCCATTTAAAGGTTGTTCTCGAAACGCAGAGATCCTCCAGTCCGGGTTTGATGAAATTGTTGACAAGTTCCGTAGCTCTCGTCTTTGGCTGCAAATAATCCGTCTCGGTCAGAAGCTTTTCCAGACGCTCGGCAAACGGCGCCATCTTAAAGAAATATGCTTCCTCCTTCGCCTGTTTTACTTCGCGTCCGCATTCGGGACATTTTCCCTCGACAAGCTGACTGTCAGTCCAGAAGCTTTCACACGGAGTACAGTAATTACCGCTGTATTCGCCTTTATAGATATAACCCTTATCATAAAGAGTTTTAAAAATTTTCTGAACCGATTCGATATGGTAATCGTCCGTTGTTCTTATATATCTGTCATAATCGACATTCATGTATTTCCATAGATTTTTAAAGATCTCAACTATTTCATCGACATACTGCTTAGGTGTAATGCCGCGCTCTTTAGCTTTCTGCTCTATTTTAAGTCCGTGTTCGTCCGTTCCGGTAAGAAACATAACGTCATATCCCTGCATACGCTTATATCGTGCAATAGAATCACATGCAACCGTGGTATAGCAATGACCTATATGAGGATTTCCGGACGGATAGTAGATAGGTGTAGTAATGTAAAACTTTCCTTTACTCATGAACTTATTCCTCCTGTTGATTTTTCTCCGGCAATAAAAATATATGATACAGCCGGCACTTTTCCAATGGGTAATTAAAAAAGTCAAAGATCATCGTAGCTTTTTAAAACGACCCATAGTATATTATACCATTTTCAAAAGATAATTCAATAGTTTTTCAGCCTAAATCGGGAAAATCGGCGCTTCTTAAATTTTTCCCGATTGAAGGCAACACCGCGAACGCCCGCCTGACGGTACCCCGAGGGCATTTGCAGCACAATCCAATCAGCCTGCGCCTTACGGCTTGACTTCTTGGTGTGCTGCCGGCA
>CACYDE010000278.1 GCA_902773045.1 uncultured Ruminococcus sp.
GTAGTGCAACGTAGCTGACGGAAAAAGATCAAGCAGATTCGGTGCAGGGTGCCGGCAGCACACCAAGAAGTCAAGCCGCAAGGCGCATGCTGATTGGATTGTGCTGCAAATGCCCTTGGGGTACCGTCAGGCGGTCTTTGTGCGGTGTTGCCCTAAGTCAAAATCAGTTGTTTTCACTGCTGCGAGCGGTTAAAATGACGGACGGCGGCGCAGATTTGTAAAATAAATGATTTTTCAAACTGAATTCACAAGAATTTTTTATTTTACGATCGGCTGCGAAACAATAACAAAGGAGAGATCGGTGTGAAAAGACCGATAGTTTATGTCGGCTTCGGCGTTATCCTTTCACTTATATTTGCGATATCTTTTCAAACTGCGGCTTTTTGGGCAGCCGCAGTTTGCTTTGCTTTTGTGATTTTTTATACTATTTTTGAAGAAAAACTGCCTGATCTGGATATCCCGAGAATATGCGCGGCAGCGATGGGGACGGCGATGGTTTTTTACCTCGGAGCAGTTGCTTTTTATGCTGAACCGTTGGTAAATGATCTTGACGAACAAAACGTTATCTTTTCGGGTACGATCGTTTCCGAACCCTACACCGAAAAAGGAAATACTCATTTCATTGTTGAAACCGAAAAGATAAACGATGAGAAAAGAAAAGTGAAAATATACATCACCACGAGCCTTGTCCTGTCGGCTGATATTTACGACAGAATAGACGGAAATGCAAAACTGAACGCACTGTTTGACAGCGGCTACGGCTATGAATCATATTACGCTGCGCGTCATGTTTTTCTTTCGGCATACATTAATCCTTATTATGGAAGCAGTTACAGCGTCAAAGAAAATGAACATCGACCTGTCAGAGCGGTGTTTTCGGATATAAGAAAAGAGATCTCCTATCGTCTCAAAAAATACATGCCCGAGGACGAGGCGGCAGTCTGTGAAGCGATTCTTACAGGGAGCAGAACAGAACTTCGGGATGAAATATATACTCCTTTTAAAGATCTTGGTGTTTCTCATGTTCTTGTAGTTTCGGGAATGCACCTTTCGATCGCTGCGTCATTGATCCTGAGACTTACGTCAATAATCCCACGCAAAGGTAAGTACAGAAGATTTATCTGTGCGGCAGTCCTTATTATCCGTGTTCTTCCTGTGACAGGATTTGCCGCTTTGACAGGCTTCGGTTTTTCCGTGACGCGCGCGTGGATCATGACTGTAATAATGATGACGGCAAGCAGTTTTAATGAAAGCAGAGATGAGTCCGAGCATGTTGTCCGCAGAAAAATACGTATTAACGGATATGACGCGCTTGGTGCGGCGGCTTTGGTTTTGTGCTGCGATCCATTTTGCGCGGGAGATGTCGGAATGCTGTGGTCTTTTTCATGTACTCTTGCAATAATGCTGTTTGAACCGCGTTTTGAGAAGTATATGAGAAAAGTATTCAGCGTCGGATCGGCTTTCGGAAAGGCTGCGTCCGTAACCTTAGCCGTTTCGCTTTCCGCTTTTTTGGGTTCTATTCCTTTTGTTGTTTTTTTCACGGGAAGTGTGTCCCCTTATACCATAATTGTTAATTTTTTAGTTGTTCCGCTTGCCGAGATAATAATGACTACAGGTGCGTTCGGTGTTATCGTTTCGTTTTTGGGTTTTGAGGCTTTAAACCGTGTTGTTATGATGTTTCCGTGTTTTGTGACGAAGATCATGATTTTTGTCACAAACTCGTTCGAAAAGCTTCCTTTTTCATCAGTCAGCACAACACATACATTCGTCTACTTCTGGTTGGCTTTTACGATCGTGACTTGCCTGATATATATTGTTCTCCGTAGGATAGAACTCGGAAAAATAAATAATTATCCGTTTGGCAGAGATGAAAGGGAGGACGTTCTCGATTATTTCTTTATAAAATTCAAACTCATCGGGAAGCGACTTGCGTTGATTTCCGCGGCAGTGTTTCTGATCGGTTTCATTATGGATACGGCGATAAATTACGGAAAGATAACAGTATCTGTTCTCGATATCGGCGATGGACTGACTGTCACCGTTAAGAAGGGAAAGAGCGTTCTTGTCCTCGATTCGTACGGAGAGAAATATCAGTACAGTTCGATAAAAAACGAACTCGATGAGGCTGATGAAATAAAATGTATTGTCGATATTACACCGGATAATTCCGTGTTCAACTACAATAAGCGGATCTGTCGGGATTATGATATCGGAAGAATATTGGTCTGCAATGACGAAATGTACGATGAGAAATATTGCTATCAGCGTTACCTCGGAAAAGAAGTCACTTTGATGACCGAATTATATTCGCTTCGTTTTTTTGGAGATCAGGAGCTTCTGATGAAAAACGAGGAAGAAAAAGGTTCATGGCAGTATCTCAGGCTTAACGGAGCGGAGATACTCATCTGTTCTTCTCAGACGGATTTTTCCGAGCTTCCGCAAGATTTCAGAAATGCGGATATTGTTGTGATGAGCGATCGGCCCGAAAATTTCACCTACAGCATGGACGCGAAAATTATTGTTTCGGGGTATGGAGAGAAATGTGAAACCACCATGTCACAACTATCGGAACAAGGCTATACTGTCGGTTCAACAAACGGAGAAGGACGCATAGACATTACAATATCAAAAGACGGAATTTTATCATTCAAAAGAGAATACACGGGAGGTGTGACGCGTTATGCCGACGATTAACGAGTCCGAATTCAGAAAAATATTAAGCGGAAATGATTTCGGAACATTGTATTATATCTGTGGAACGGAAAAAATGCTTGTGTCCTTGAATACGAAAAAGCTTGTAGAAAAGGTTGCGGGGAAAGAGCCGTCCGATTTCAATTTTCACACTTTTTCCGAAGATTTTAATGTTGACGAGCTGGCTGCGGCTCTTCAGGTCGTTCCGTTTACGAGTGATTATAATGTCGTTATAATAAAAGACCCTGATATGTCGGAATTTTCACCGTCGGACGGAGACAGGATCATTGAACTTATATCTTCCGTTTCGGGCGATACGATCGTTATTATCACTTTTCCCACAAAAACAGAGGATAAGTCAACCTCGAGAGATAAGAAGCTTAAAACACTTGCGTCAAAAAAAGGGACTGTCATTGAATTGAACAAACTGACGCAGGCGGCGATCCAGAAAAAGCTTATTTCATGGGCGAGCAAAAGAAACGTAATGCTGAGTTCAAAGGTAGCCGATCAGATCATACGCTGCAGTTCAACGGATCTGAATACATTAAAAAACGAACTGTCAAAGCTTTGTTCCTACGTTGGCGATGGAGGAGAAATAAGAGCAGAGGACGTCGAAAGACTTGTTTCAAAAAATCTTGAATCAAGCGTTTTTGATCTTTCAAAGGCTGTAATAAGCCATGACGGAACTTCCGCTTTTCAGGTTCTGAACAGACTCTTCTATCAAAGAGAAGAGCCGATCGCGATCCTTGGCGTTCTTACGACTACTTATGTGGATATGTACAGAGCGAGAATAGCGATAAAATGCGGAAGCCGTTCAACCGATCTTGCCAAGTGGTTCAACTATAAATCCGAATACAGACTTCGTCAGGCAGAAGCCAACAGTAAAAAAACTTCGACGGCTGTTCTCCGAAAAAGTATCGACGCTATCATAAAAACCGATGTCCTGATGAAAAGTACCCGAACGGACGATCGCGTTCAGCTTGAACTTCTCATAGTCAAACTTCTCATGATCGCCAATGAGGATTTTTAAGTCTAATTTTCAATTTATCAGTGAATCAATGAGGAGTTTTTATGATAAAAATAAAAGAAGCAATAATAGTTGAGGGAAAATATGATAAAATACGTCTGTCCGCCATTTTTGATACGGCAGTCATTGAAACCGGAGGATTTCGCGTTTTTAAAGATGAAGAGAAAAAAACGGTCATACGCGAGATCGCGAGAAAAAAAGGTATAATTGTCATGACTGACAGCGACGGCGCAGGCTTTGTGATAAGAAACTATGTTAAGGGGATCATTTCCGATAAAAAACAGCTGAAACAGGCTTACATTCCCGATATCGAAGGGAAAGAAAAGCGAAAAGCCCACCCTTCGAAAGAAGGACTTCTCGGTGTTGAGGGAATGACGGATGAAATAATAACAAATGCCGTTTTGTCATGCGGAGCAACTGTTGAAGGAGATGAAACTCGTTGTCAAGGCGGAAATATCACTAAAACGGATTTTTATGATCTGGGGCTGACCGGACGTGAAAACAGTTCCGCGCTGAGAAGCGTTGTTCTCAAAAAACTCGGTTTTCCCCGGTATATGACTGCAAACGCTATGCTTGAAGCAATAAATATGATCTTCACGAAAAGTGAGTTTGAGAATTTTTTAAATGAGAATATTTCTGATAAACCTTAATGGAAAACAAATAATCTTTGCGGTCTGATACTGATTTCTGATTAAAAGCTTTGTCAGTTTTATATTATATAATATAAGAAAAACCGGCGTATTTAAACGTCGGTTTTTATGCTTGTTACTTTATGTGTATGTATCTTTTGAACCAGATGTCATTGATCTCAAATGATCTTCCGTTAAGATATTCAAGGAGCCCTGCGTCTGTTTCAAAGGTGAATTCAAGCCTGTAGGAACAGAGAGCCTGCCATTTGAGCGAGATGTTTTTATTCTGTTTGTTTGTTCCGTATTTTCCGTCTCCCACCAGCGGGTGACCTATGAAAGCCATGTGAGCACGTATCTGATGAGTTCGTCCGGTGAGAAGTTCGATTTCAACAAGACTCATGTTGTTGAATTCCTCAAGAACTTTATATTTTGTTTTTATAGTTTTGCTGTTGGGGGTCGGCTTTGATGAGATATAAACCCGGTTCTGTTTCTCGTTCTTTTCAAGATAGTCCGTCAGCAGTCCCTGTTTCTTTTTCAGGATTCCGTGAACGACGCAGAGATAAATTTTTTTCAGTTCCCTGTCTTTGATTTTTTGATTCAGAATGCGGAGCGATTCGGAATTCTTTGCGGCAATAACGATTCCTCCGGTGTTTCTGTCGATTCTGTTTGCAAGCGCCGGAGCAAAGGAGTTTTCGTCTTTGGGATCATATTCCTTTTTGTCGTAGAGATAGTGCTGCAAACGTGAAAGAAGTGAATCAAAGTGATAGTTTTCGTCCGGATGACAAAGAAGACCTGTGGGTTTGTTGAGAAGAATAATATTTTCGTCTTCAAAGACAATATTAAGCTCACAGGGAGCTTTAAGAAAGTCGTAGGTGTCGTATTGAGGTTCGTCAAAAAATTCATCTTTTATGTAAAGAGTAATAACGTCGCCTTCTCGAAGCCTTGTTGAAATTTCACATCGTTTCCCGTTGACTTTGATGTATTTGGTGCGAATATATTTGTACATCAGTGCTTTTGGCATAGTTTTGAATCTTTTGGTGAGGAATTTATCGAGACGCTGGTCGGCGTCGTTTTTATTGATTTCTATCGTTCTCATAAGACCTCCGAGGTTTTTTTAGTATTATATCATAACTTCGTAATATTTACAACAAAGCTGTGCCCAAATGGCACAGCAGAGCAGTCATAAATTATTCAGTTTTTTTTCTCTTAGTTTTATCAGAATGAATCCGATCGTTCCCACCGCAAGGAGCGATATTCCTATAACAATAGAATAATAATTGTTTTCTCCGGTAGTTACAGCTCTGACGGCTTCTCCCGAAACATTTTCGTCACGTGCAGCATAGGCGCACAGCGAAAGCATTTCGCCGGCTATCGATCCTGCGGACAGAAAAATTATTTTCCTAAAAAAAGATATCATTCTTTTCATAGTCAACCTCCGACTGTTTTTATGGCAGAAGTTCGGCGATCTGATCGTGTATGCACCATAATGCGTTTGTTGACCTCTCCTTAGGGACAAATTATGACGCAGGCGATAAAGTCACCTAACTCAAAAAAAGTTAGTGTGCATATTTCCTCCGGCGTTGCCGGTTCGTTGACCTCTCCTAAGGGACAAATTTTGACGCAGGAGAGAAAGTCACCTAACCCAAAAAGTAGGTGTGCGATTTTCGTCCGGCGTTGCCGGTTCTGTATGCGGTGCTGCATTATCATCTGCAATGCTGAGCCGAACTTTTGCGGTTATTTTTTTGAATGCTATAATCATTATAGCCGGGGGTCAACGGTTTTATTCAGGTGGAGATGTTTTTTTAATCCGAAAGTCTGACCGTCACTTCACCGCTGTTCAATGTTTCCGTTTCTCCGTTGGGAAGTTTTACGATAAGACCGCCGTTGTTGTCTATATCTTCGGCAGAAGCATGCATTTTGACATTATTTCTGTAAAAGTCGATTTCCTTGCCTATTATCAGCGAATGTTTTCTGTAATCGTCGATATAGGATTTATCGTTCAGATCACTGCATATTTCGGTAAGCTCATCGGATACCGCCGCGATTATCGTATTTCTTGATATCCCTTGAAGGTTTAAAGATGTTGCGCTTTCAGAGATCTCTTCCGGAAAATCTTCTGTCGAAATATTTATTCCTATCCCGATTATGACGCTCTGAGCCGATCCTGTTTCAAAATCGGTGACAGCTTCGGTGAGGATCCCACAGGCTTTTTTGTTGTTTATAAAAACGTCGTTTACCCATTTTATCATGGGCTTTATAAGGGTGAGTTTTTCAATCGCTCTGACTACTGCAACGGCTGCGGCTGTTGTCACAGAAACTGCGTCGGAAAGCTTCAGATCTGTGTGGATTATAAATGACATATATATCCCAGTGTTTTTCGGTGAGTAGAAGTTCCGTCCGAGGCGGCCGCGGCCTCCCGTCTGTTCATTTGAAATTATGAGCGCGTCTGAAGCGAATCCGTCCGAGATCATTCTTTTGGCTTCGTTGTTAGTTGAATCAACGGTGTCAAGAACCTTCAAAGAAAGCTTCCGTGATCTTTCGTTCATATTTTTCCGTATTTTATCTTCCGAAAGAATATCCGCGTTTTTGGCGAGTCTGTAGCCCTTGCTGCTCACAGAATCTATTTTACAGCCGTCTTTTCTTATGCGTTTTATCGCTTTCCAAACGGCGTTTCTTGAGATCCCGAGTTCTTCCGCAATCAATTGACCCGAGATGTAATCATCGCGATTGTTTTCAAGCTTTTCGTATACTTTTTCTTTTAATGTCATTTTTTGTTCTCCTTTTATAATTCGGGAAGTTTTAGGTTCCGTTTGGTTTACTTTTATATAATTATATTATCATATCTGATCCGACTATTGTCAACCATAAAATTATTTTCCGTCAATTCTGAGAAGATATTTTCAAAATCAACAAACTATTTACTCTTTGTAAACTATTTGTTATTATTTACAAAAATTCTTGACACCTTAAAATCTGTGTGATATCATTAAGGTTGTGGATTTAATGGTAAATTAAGTAAAGTTTTATTTAAGGCAACACCGCGAATGCCCGCCTGACGGTACCCCGAGGGCATTTGCAGCACAATCCAATCAGCCTGCGCCTTACGGCTTGACTTCTTGGTGTGCTGCCGGCA
>CACYDE010000279.1 GCA_902773045.1 uncultured Ruminococcus sp.
AATACTAACGTATTTCAAGAAAATTTAACGCAGTTCAGGGCAAATTAGACAAGCAGAAATGAAAAGTTATTGATGAACAGTTCCTTACTATTCCTTACGACCGTCAAGCCATGCCTCTCGATCGTACTTGATAATGATAACCGATGATTATGAATACATTGTTAATATATTTTTGATTATCTATAAAATATAAGTAAACATTTACAGTATTTTTCCCAGGCAGAAATCTCCGTCAACCTTTTCCAGCCTGACTTTCAGTATTTCTCCGCTTAACGGACGCTCCGATCTGACTTTCACCGGGGTGTAATTCATTGTATACCCCTCCCAGAAACCATCTTTTGTCGGCTGTTCAAAAAGAACGTTTTCATCAAGACCGCACTGAGCTTCAAGGAAAGCTTTTCTCGACTCGTTCGTCAGGTCGATCATAATTTTGCTTCTTTGCGCCTTGACCGAGCCTTCAACCTGATTCGGAGCTTTTGCGGCGATAGTTCCCGTTCTCCGGGAATACGGAAAAACGTGTGATTTCGCGAAAGCAACTTTCTTCACAAAGTCGAGGGATTCTTTGAATTCCTCTTCCGTTTCGCCCGCAAAACCTACCATAATATCCGTTGTGATCGAACAGTTCGGGAAAACCGCCCTGAGGTCGCGTACTATCTTCATGTACTCATCGGCGGTATAATGGCGGTGCATTCTTTTCAATGTCTCATCGCAGCCGCTCTGAAGAGACAAATGGAACTGAGGACAAAGCTTGGGAAGCTTCGACAGACGTTCGATCGACTCCTTGTCCATTCTTTCGGGTTCAAGCGAACCCAATCGCACTCTTTCCACCCCTTCGATCGAACAGGCGCATTCAACCGCGTCGCACAGGTGCTTTCCGAGTTCCTGACCGTAAGCGGAAAGATTGATCCCGACGAGAACTATCTCCTTGTAACCGTGAGCGGCAAGATGTTTCAGCTCCTTTTCAAGAACATCAAGAGGCTTCGACCTAACGGGTCCTCTCGCAAACGGGATTATACAGTACGAACAATAACGGCTGCACCCGTCTTCGATCTTAATGAACGCACGCGTTCTCTCTTCGAAATCGGAAACCGAAACAAGTTCAAAATCACTGTTTTTTGTATATTTATGTACGTTGACGATCTGTTCTCCGTTTTTAAGAAATTTTTCGATCTCATCGGGAAGCTCGCTTCTGTTGGCGTTCCCCAGGACAATATCCACCTGAGAAAATTCTTCCGTAAGATCCGGGTATGCCTGAGGCATACATCCCGTCAGAACGATCACAGCATTTTCATTTTTTCTTCTGAGATGTCTTATAAGCTTCATGACCTTATTATCGGAAACAGCCGTCACCGTACATGAATTGATAATGATAATGTCGGCGGATTCCTTGTCGTCTGTGAAGCTGTAGCCTCGATTTATCATAAGCTCGGTCATGACCTGAGACTCATATTGATTGACCTTGCAGCCAAAGTTAAATATTGAAAAATTCATTTTTTACACTCCTACGCGCGGCGAATTGGTTCACGATTATTACTGCACAGATTCTCAACTTTATGTAATAAACTCAATTATCACGTCATAATTTACATTTATAATGTGATAAAGGCAAAATGTTGAGCAATTTTTGACTTAAAGAAATTGTTGACAAATCCCAAAAAAGTGATAATATATTAAAGTGGTTTTTATGAAGAAACCTATTGTGTTATGGAGGTCACATGTATGTTCACAAAATTAATCAAAATATCATCACTCGACGAAGCGAAGAACTTTGTTAATCTCACAACCAAGTACGATCATGTAAAAATGTTCCTGAGAATGGACAATTACGAGATCGACGCTCATTCTATCGTGGGAGTTCTCAGTATCGTTGACAGTGAAAACAGCGCCGTTTTCACAGCCGACACAAATGATAACGATGAAGAGCTTTTAAAAGACATTACACCGTTTCTCGCGAAAGCCGCTGTATAATATATATAATACATCAAAACTGTAAGAATTTAGATTTGCAATAGTATCAGTATAATTCTTTAATATTTTTTTGTCAACCTATAATTTTAAAAAACAAGAATATTCCATTCAATCAAAAAACCAAAACTCCCGATAAAGTCAGGAGTTTTGGTTTTTATTTATTTGGATTTTGAGAAGCCGTAAGTTCTGATAAAGCCTATCAGACCGAAAACAATGAAACAGAAAAGGTTCATGCAGACCACCGTCGCGCCGGTCGCCGTTTCCGCATAAAAGGAAACGAAAAGCCCTAAAGCAACACAGACGACCGACTGTATCGCAGAGGATATCACAACCGAGCGGAATCCTTTGAAAACTCTCATCGCCGTGAGTCCGGGAAAGATAATCAGGCTTGAAATAAGAAGAGTTCCCATGATCCTCATTCCGAGAACGACCGTCAATGCCGTCAGAAGAGATATCACCATATTATATACGTTTGCATTCGTTCCCGTTGCGAGTGAAAAGTTCTCGTCAAACGTCACCGAAAATATCTTGTTGTAAAAAAACACATAAAGGAAAAGAACTATCGCGCATAGAACAAGGCTCAGGACTACATCTTCCTTTGAAAGAGCAAGAATACTGCCGAAAAGATAACTGTAAAGGTCGGTGTTCAGTCCTCCCGTGACGCTCGTCACAACAATACCTATCGCAAGCGCACTGCTTGAAAATATGGCTATCGCACCGTCTCCGTTGATTTTTCCGCTGCGGCTGATCCGCAGAAGCAGGAATGCCGAAAGAACAACGATCGGAATCGCAACTTTCAATGGCGCAAGATTCAGCGCCGCCGCAAGCGCAAGCGCACCAAAACCGACATGAGAAAGTCCGTCGCCGATCATTGAATATCTTTTTAAGATAAGACTGACCCCTAAGAGTGCAGAACACAGCGCCACGGGAATCCCGACGATCAGCGCTCTCTGCATAAATGTATATGATAATATTTCGCTAATAGAATAATTCATAATACCTCCATGAAATAAATAAACTCATTTATACTGCTGCGTTTTCGAACGCTCCTTATTACTTCGGCAACTATAGCAAACCAAACAAATATCCAGACAAGTTCGACGCCCCGGTAAGCGCATAGCTGCGTTGTCGTCCTCGACATACGCCAGTA
>CACYDE010000280.1 GCA_902773045.1 uncultured Ruminococcus sp.
AATACTTTCGTATTTCAAGGAAATTTAACGCAGTTCAAGGCAAATTAGACAAGCAGAAATGAAAAGTTATTGATGAACAGTTCCTTAATGTTGCCGTAGACAAGAATTATGACAAGGTGTTTTCTTTTACAAAAGATGATTTTAAATAGAGATGTTTTCGCTGATATTAACCTGAATCCGCGAAAATACAAAGTGCCCTGCCTTTGTGTGGCGCTGCCTTAAGTTGTGGATATAGATCGGATAACAAATGCACCGACGGAAGTGAAAAAAGGAGGAAAAGAAAGTGGCGGAAAAAATAAGACTTCAAAAGCTTCTTGCTCAATGCGGAGTTGCTTCGCGGAGAAAGGCGGAAGAGCTGATAGAGCGAGGAAGCGTCAAGGTCAACGGCGAGGTCGCGCACCTGGGCGATAAAGTTGACCCTCAGAAAGATAAAGTTCTCGTGAAAGGAAAAAGGATCAGTACAGCTGCGAAGAACAAACATTACTACATAATGCTCCACAAGCCGAGGGGATATGTCACCACTTTGAGCGATGAAAAGGGAAGAAAGTGTGTTGCGGATCTGGTGAAGGACGTCCCGGCGCGTGTTTATCCCGTGGGAAGACTCGACCGTGAATCGGAGGGACTTCTTCTTCTGACGAATGACGGAGAATTCGCGAACAAGGTCACCCACCCCGCGAAGCACGTTTACAAAGTATATCGTGTTACCGTCAGACCGTCTGTCAACGAAGAACAACTCAACACTATGTGTTCGGGAATGATGATAGACGGAAAAAAGACCGCTCCGTGTGAGGTTCATGTTGTGAGCCGACAGGAAGGGAGAGTGGTTCTTGAAGTGATCCTCAGAGAGGGAAGAAACCGACAGATCAGAAAAATGTGCGCTCAGCTTGGACTTGAAGTCGCGCGGCTGAAACGAACGGCGATCGGTCAGGTGAAGCTTGGAATGCTTCCTCAGGGAAAATGGAGAGATCTTTCCCCCGATGAAGTGAAGCGACTGACGGCTCAGCCGAACACGATGATCCAAACGGATAACTATAAATAATATAATAACTAAAGAACCATCGGAGATAAAAGAGTCTCCGGTGGTTCTTTTAGTTTTGGTTGTCAGAAATATTTTGGCCTAACTATACCTTTGATTTTTCAGATCGGTCAATCACGAATTATGTATGTTTCAAAGAGATCTTCATCACCGAGAGTGGATATCAGAGAGAACGTTCCCGATCCGTTTGCTTCAAAAATCTCTCCGTGTTCTCCTAAAAGCTGGTTGTGATTATGAGGGTCTATTCTTGTCCGAATATAGTTTGTGGAGAATATTCCTTCGGATTCCGGTGTCAAAACTATGTTATAAGTTTCTGCATGTCTGTAAACAAATCCTCCGATCACCACTAATGCAAAGATAGCAAGTCCTATTGCTGCTATTGACAATGCACCTATTGTAAACCCAATGAAAGCTTGAACCAATGTGTAGAATATTGTATATCCAATATGCAGTTTACAGCCAATTATATTTCTCAATAGAATTATTGCTAAACAGACTCCGATAGTAATATAAATAGCTGTATCCGAAATTTGATCGATTTCCAAAAATTCGACTGCCGATACCAAAAGCAGCGGTATCGAGGCTAAAGTGATATTAAGCGGTGAGATCATGGAGTATCCGACTTTTTGGGCGAAGGAAGCACTTGAGATCAATCCTTTTATTACAACTATCAGAAGTATTACTGCCGCAGCAATAATTACGATTGTTGTAATCAGGAAGTTGTCATAATTTTGTTGTTTGTATTCCGGATTATCAAGGTTCTCGATTATTTCTCTGATCTTTTGCATTAAATCCAAATACATGATCATTTTGAGTCTCTCCAGTTGCGTATCATCCATATGAAAGCTTTAAATCCGATCACAACAGACTTAAACATTTCAATGATTGCTGAAAGAATCGGAATAGGCATAATCAATCCCTTGAATATGGGAATGATATTATAGCAAACCAAACAAATATCCAGACAAGTTCGACGCCCCGGTAAGCGCATAGCTGCGTTGTCGTCCTCGACATACGCCAGT
>CACYDE010000281.1 GCA_902773045.1 uncultured Ruminococcus sp.
ACTGGCGTATGTCGAGGACGACAACGCAGCTATGCGCTTACCGGGGCGTCGAACTTGTCTGGATATTTGTTTGGTTTGCTATAATAAAGTGAGACAATAATATTTAATTTGAGAAAACGGAGGTAGTTCCCATGAAACTTATGGTTGTTGGCGGCGGCGGTCGTGAACATGCTATTATCAAAAAACTGAAGGAAAGCAAAAAGGTTGAAAAAATCTATGCTTTACCGGGAAACGGCGGTATTGCTCGCGACGCGGAGTGCGTTAATATCGCAGCTACGGATATTCCGAAAATAGTTGACTTTGCGGAAAAGACAAAAATTGACTTTGCAGTCGTTGCCCCTGACGATCCGCTTGTTCTCGGAGCAGTCGACGCGCTTGAAGATATCGGGATCCCGTGTTTTGGACCTCACGCAAATGCGGCGATCATTGAGGGAAGCAAAGTTTTTTCAAAGAATCTCATGAAGAGTTTTGACATTCCTACGGCGAAGTACGAAGTATTTGACGATATGAAAAAAGCTCTTGAATATGTAAAAACAGCCCCCATTCCCACAGTTATTAAGGCTGACGGACTTGCTCTCGGAAAGGGCGTTATCATTGCAGAGACGAGAGAGGACGCCGAAAAAGCTGTCAGATCAATGATGGAGGACAAGATTTTCGGCGAAAGCGGAAGCAAGGTCGTTATCGAAGAATTTCTTACCGGACCCGAGGTTTCCGTCCTTTCATTCACTGACGGAAAGACTGTTATTCCGATGATCTCGAGTATGGATCACAAGCGTGCTCTCGATGGTGATAAGGGACTCAACACCGGAGGAATGGGAACGGTTGCGCCGAATCCTTATTATACCGATGAAGTTGCGAAGGAATGTATGGAAAAAATATTCCTGCCGACTATTAACGCAATGTCTTCTCTCGGACGTCCTTTTAAGGGTTGTCTCTACTTCGGCTTGATGATAACAGCCGACGGTCCGAAGGTTATTGAATATAACTGCCGTTTCGGTGATCCCGAAACTCAGGTCGTTCTTCCTCTTCTTGAAAGCGATCTTTTTGAAATAATGCAGGCGACTGCGGAAGGAAGACTGTCCGAGATCGAGGTCAAATTCTCAAAGAAGAACGCATGCTGTGTTGTTCTTGCTTCGAACGGTTATCCAAAGGCTTATGAAAAGGGATTTGAGATAAAAATCGGTGAGATCGCGGATAATGCTGATTTTTACATTGCAGGCGCAAAGCTTGAAAACGGAAAGCTTCTCACTAACGGCGGACGTGTTCTCAATGTTGTTGCAAAAGCAGATACGCTTGAAGAGGCGATCAAAGACGCTTACAAGGCGTCGGAAAATATTACTTTTGAAAACGCGTATTGCCGTAAGGATATCGGTCAGAGGGCTTTGAAGGCGCTTGTATAAAAACGAACAGGCTCTATTAACGATTACGGATTTATTTTCTGTCCGCATCAGAGAATCTATTTTTTTAATTTACCCATAACCAATAAGGAGGAATCCCCGTGGTTTACAGAATTTTTGTTGAAAAGAAACCGGAGCTTGCTCACGAAGCGAAAGCTCTGTGTAATGATATAAATACTCTTCTCGGAATTAAAAGCCTTGAAAATGTTCGTATCCTCAACAGATATGACGTTGACAACATAGAAGAGGAGCTTTTTGATTATTGTAAAGGAACGGTATTTTCCGAGCCTCAGCTTGACATCGTGACCGATGATATATTCGGTGCGGACAACGCTGTTGTTTTCGCGGTTGAATATCTTCCCGGTCAGTTCGATCAGAGAGCCGATTCGGCTGCGCAGTGTATCCAGATAATCTCTCAAAACGAAAGACCTCTTGTTCGCACGGCGAAAATATATATTCTTTCGGGAAAACTTTCCGAAGATGAGATCGAGCAGATAAAGAAATATGTTATCAACCCCGTAGAATGCCGTGAAGCGTCACTTGAAAAGTACGATACACTTGTTTCGGAGTATGATATCCCTACACAGGTCGACGTTCTCGACGGGTTTAACGCTCTTGATGAGGAAGGTCTCAGATCCTTTATGAACGATAAGGGGCTGGCAATGGATCTTGATGATATCAAGTTTTGTCAGGCTTATTTCAGAAGCGAGGACAGAGACCCGACCATTACGGAAATAAAGATGATCGACACATACTGGTCGGATCATTGCAGACATACAACATTCCTGACCACGATAGATGAAGCCCGTTTTGAAGACGAGCTTTTGCAGAAGGCTTACGAAGAATATCTTCAAACAAGAAAGGCGATCGGAAGAACAAAACCGATCAACCTCATGGATCTTGGAACGATCGGCGCAAAATATCTCAGACAAAAAGGAAAGCTTGACAAGCTTGACGAATCCGAAGAGATCAATGCCTGCACCGTCAAGATCAAGGTTGACGCGGACGGCGAGGAAGAGGACTGGCTTCTTCTTTTCAAGAATGAAACTCATAACCACCCGACAGAGATCGAACCGTTCGGCGGCGCGGCAACGTGTATCGGAGGAGCGATCAGAGATCCGCTTTCCGGACGTTCTTATGTTTATGGTGCAATGCGCGTTACGGGAGCAGCCGATCCGCTCAAGCCTGTCAGTGAAACGATGAAAGGAAAGCTGCCTCAGAGAAAGATCGTAACAACGGCTGCTGCAGGCTACAGTTCCTACGGAAATCAGATCGGACTTGCGACAGGTCAGGTCGATGAGATCTATCATGAAGGCTACGCTGCAAAGAGAATGGAGATAGGCGCGGTCATCGCGGCGGCTCCGGCTGAAAATGTCAGAAGAGAACGTCCTCAGGACGGAGATATAATTATTCTACTTGGCGGACGTACAGGCCGCGACGGCTGCGGCGGCGCAACCGGTTCTTCAAAATCTCATACGCTTGATTCTCTTGAAAGCTGCGGCGCAGAAGTTCAGAAAGGTAACGCTCCCGAAGAAAGAAAGCTTCAGAGACTTTTCAGAAACAAGGAAGCTTCACTTCTTATCAAACGCTGCAACGACTTTGGTGCAGGCGGCGTTTCCGTTGCGATAGGCGAGCTGGCGGACGGTCTTGAAATTGACCTCAACGCCGTTCCGAAGAAGTATGACGGTCTTGACGGAACGGAGCTTGCAATTTCCGAATCTCAGGAAAGAATGGCAGTTGTTGTTGAGCCGAAGGACGTCAAGAGATTTATGGAACTTGCGGACAGTGAAAACCTTGAAGCAACAGTCGTTGCGGTTGTCAAGGAAGAACCCCGCTTGGTTATGAAATGGAACGGAAAGGATATCGTCAATATTTCGAGAGAGTTCCTGAATTCCAACGGCGCGGAAAAGCATATTGTTATAACTCCCGACGCTCCGCAGGATTATACCCGCAAAGTTGACGGCGATTTTGATGTGCTTTACAGAGAGCTTGCGGGTGATCTGAATGTTTGTTCAAAGAGAGGTCTTTCGGAAAGATTTGATTCAACGATCGGCGCAGGAACGGTTCTGATGCCTTTCGGAGGAAAAAATCAGCAGACCCCTATTCAGGCTATGGTTCAGAAGGTTTCGATGGAGAAAAAGCATACCAAATCTTGTTCGGTCATGGCATGGGGATATAATCCGTTCATTATGGAAAAGAGTCCTTATCACGGAGCTTATCTTGCGGTTGTGGAATCAATTTCAAAGCTGATCGCTTCCGGCGCTTCATTTGAGGATGTTTATCTGACGTTCCAGGAATATTTTGAAAGACCGAATCGTGACGGAAAGCGCTGGGGAAAGCCGTTGGCGGCTCTTCTCGGTTCATTGAAAGCTCAGATTGATCTCGAATGTGCCTCTATCGGAGGAAAGGATTCCATGTCGGGTTCATTTGAAGATCTTGATGTTCCTCCGACGCTTGTGTCTTTTGCGGTTACAATGGATAAAATCGATAATATTATAACGAACGACTTCAAAGCCGCAGGACATAAGGTCGTACTCGTAAAGCCTGAGTACGATGAAAATAATCTTCCGAAGCCGGATTCTCTCAAAGCTTTGTACAGTGACGTTACAAAACTAATGAGAGAGGGTAAGGCAGCGGCAGCTTACACTCCGACTTACGGCGGTGCAGCGGAAGCGATCATGAAAATGTCTTTCGGTAATGATATTGGTTTTGAATATAATGATAATGTTTCGCTTGATGAGATATTCGGCTATAATTACGGCTCGTTTATTCTTGAACTCACCGACGATACGAATATAGGTATCGAATTGGGTACAACAACGGGAGATAAGAATATTTCTTACGGCGGAAAAACACTTTCGATCGAAGAACTTCTTTCAATTTATGAAAATAAGCTGGAACCGGTTTATTCCTGCAACATTCCTATGGAGAAGAAGGAGATCCCGACATTCTCTTACAACGCTGAAAGCTATCCTTCGCCTTCTGTCAAGACAGCCAAGCCGAGAGTGGTAATTCCCGTATTCCCGGGAACAAACTGTGAATTTGATACAGCTAAAGTCCTTCGTGACGCAGGAGCGGAACCCGAGATAATTGTTATCAAAAATCTCACAGCGAAAGCGATTTCCGAATCGGTCGATTATGTTGCGAAAAGGATAAGTGAATCTCAGATCGTTTTCATTCCGGGAGGATTCTCGGGCGGTGACGAGCCTGACGGTTCGGGAAAATTTATCACGGCATTTTTCAGAAACGCGGTGATAAAAAATGAAATTACGGAGCTTCTTGAAAAGAGAGACGGTCTCATGGCAGGCGTCTGCAACGGCTTCCAGGCTTTAGTGAAGCTTGGACTTGTTCCGTACGGAAAAATTATTGACACTGACGAAAACTGCCCGACCTTGACATTCAACACGATCAGCCGTCACCAGTCGCGTCTCGTTCGCACAAGAATTGCTTCCAACAAGTCCCCGTGGCTTATGGAAACGAACGTCGGAGACATCTATACAGTTCCGATCTCTCATGGTGAAGGAAGATTCCTTGCAAATGATGATGTTCTTAAGCAGCTTGCCGAAAACGGTCAGATCGCTACTCAGTATGTTGATCTGAGCGGAGTTCCGACAAATGACGTTCGATTCAATCCGAACGATTCTGTTTGTGCGATCGAAGGAATTACATCGCCCGACGGAAGAGTGATCGGAAAAATGGGTCATTCCGAGAGAATCGGTGAGGGACTCTACAAGAATGTCGACGGTGTCTATGATATGGGAATGTTCCGATCGGCCGTTAAATATTTTAAGTAACTTAAACTTCTCACATATTAATTAGCCATCTATTCTTATTTGAATGGTGTTTTCAGGACTTCAAATAGGGTTTTGAGTAATCGGTTGAATTGAATGGGTTCGGGGTGATAGCCCCGATGGGTTATAGGGCGAAGCCCTATAACCCGGAAGCCCCCTGTTTCTTGTGGGAAAGGGGGTATGGGTGACGACAATAGCTTTGACCGAATAACAATCTCGGATTCGACAGCGAAAACTATTTTTTACATCGACAACCCACGATAAACCCTACATTCATTGTATTTTTGAGTGTGGGAAGTTTAAGTAAGTAACTTTTACACTTCGAAAGGTCGGAATAACCGCATTTTCGAAAACAAAAATTTTGGGAGAGATAGACCATGTACAAAAGTGATATAGAAATCGCGCAGTCGGTTGAAATGAAGAAGATCACCGAAATTGCCGACACAGCCGGAATTGATCCGAAGTATCTTGAACAGTACGGAAATTACAAGGCTAAAATTGATCTTTCACTCATGAAGGAAAGCGATAAAAAAGACGGGAAGCTTGTCCTTGTGACTGCGATAACCCCTACCCCGGCAGGTGAAGGAAAAACAACCACAACGATCGGTCTTGCCGATGGCTTGAAAAAGATAGGAAAGAACGTTGTTGTCGCTCTTCGTGAGCCGTCTCTCGGTCCTGTTTTCGGAATTAAGGGCGGTGCGGCAGGCGGCGGATACGCTCAGGTCGTTCCTATGGAGGATATCAATCTTCATTTCACCGGGGATTTTCACGCTATCGGTGCGGCGAATAATCTTCTTGCCGCAATGCTTGACAATCATATCTATCAGGGAAACTCTTTGAACATCGACCCGAGAAGGATAACATGGAAACGCTGCGTTGATATGAACGACAGACAGCTTCGTTTTGTGACGGACGGACTTGGCGGAAGAGTCAACGGCGTTCCCCGTGAGGACGGTTACGACATCACAGTTGCGTCCGAGATCATGGCGGTTTTGTGTCTTGCCACATCTATTACCGACCTCAAAGAAAGACTTTCGAGACTCATCGTCGGTTACACCTATGACGAGAAGCCTGTCACAGCAGGAGATCTCAAAGCCTCGGGCGCTATGGCGGCGCTTTTGAAAGACGCGATAAAGCCTAATCTCGTTCAGACTCTTGAAGGAACACCCGCACTCGTTCACGGTGGTCCTTTCGCAAATATCGCTCATGGCTGCAACTCCGTTACAGCAACGAAAATGGCGATGAAGCTTGGCGACTTCGCGATAACGGAAGCAGGTTTCGGAGCGGATCTCGGTGCGGAGAAATTCCTTGACATAAAATGCAGATATGCCGGGCTTACACCGTCGGCGGTAGTTATAGTTGCAACGGTTCGTGCGCTCAAAATGCATGGCGGTGCGCTTAAAACCGAGCTTTCAGAGGAAAACCTGGAAGCTTTGGAAAAAGGTATTCCTAATCTTTTGCGTCACGTTTCGAACATCAAGAACGTTTACAAGCTTCCCTCCGTCGTTGCTGTCAATCGTTTTCCGACCGATACAGATGCGGAGATCGACCTTATAATTAATAAATGTAAAGCTCTCGGAGTCAATGTTTGTCTTTCGACCGTATGGGCTGATGGAGGAAACGGAGGAATTGAGCTGGCTGAGGAGGTTGTCAGACTCTGTGAGAAGGAGCAGGGCAATTTCACTTACAGCTATGAGCTTGATGACTCGATCGAGAACAAGATCGAAGCTATCGTTAAGAAAATTTACGGTGGTGACGGCGTAATTTTCGAAGCATTAGCCCTGAAGCAGCTCGCTCAGATCAAAGCGCTCGGTTTCGACAAGCTTCCTGTCTGCATGGCAAAAACCCAGTATAGCTTTTCCGATGACGCTGCGAAGCTTGGCGCGCCGGAGAACTTCAAGGTCACGGTGAGAAATCTCAGGATTTCCGCCGGCGCAGGCTTTGTGGTTGCTTTGACCGGAAGTATCATGACGATGCCGGGACTTCCGAAGGTTCCTGCTGCGGAGAGAATTGATATTGATGAGAACGGTGTGATAAGCGGATTGTTCTGATTTCTTAAGGAAACACTGATTAAATCAGGTACTCATATTGCGCAGAAAGTTTTCAGGCGAATTGTTCAAAAATCGTGTAGGAATATTGACCTATGCTGAGAAATTGAACGTTTGAGATAGTCTGCTGTTAAGTCTGAAAATATTATAAACAAAAAAGTTTTCCACATGGAACAGAAGCCGTGTGGAAAACTTTTTTGTTTATATACGTTTTTAATACTAAAATTCAATAAAACGCTTTAAAAATTTTAATCAGAAATCAGTATAAAATATCATTCTCCATATTTTATCAGCATTGAAACAAATTCAAGAACCATTTTCTTTTGTTTTTGACTGCATAATTTTAGCTTTGAATATATTTCGTCCTGCAGGTATGAAGCTTGTAATGTTGAGCTGCCCGAAATAAAGTCGGTTATTTCACAGTCAAGGATGTCGGCAATAATTGACATAGTATCCAGATTGACCTTGCATATTCCGCGTTCAATCTGACTGATATATCCAACTGTAACGTCAGCTTTTTCTGCAAGTACCTCCTGCGTCATGCTTTTTGACCTGCGGTGTTCCTTTATTCTTTTTCCTATTAGTTTGTAATCTACTCCCATTAAAATCACCTCTTATATTATTTTCTTAGTTATAACTAAAAATAACAGATAATATCACTAAGAATTTTAGCTATAGGTATTGATTATTAAAAAAAGATGCAGTATAATTTTAAAAAGCGAAGAAAAGCTGAAAAAATATTATAGCTGTATTATAATTGACCTATGCATTTTCAAAAGTGTATCAGCCGTGTATGATTATACTTTTGTCGATCGTTTCCCCCGAAACTGTTGTGGGAAAATGTGAGAGTTGAGAACTGCCGTGAGTTTTCAAAAAATGCATTAGGTGCTTTTCGCTGTGTTGTTACTCCATAACGGACTTTTCGCACCGACATTAATTACATGAAACCTTAGAGCTTGTTCAGATTCTTTCCGCACACATCTTCTTTGAAAGTTTTTTTTGCTGACTTTGTCATAGAATTGTGCTCAAAAATCTGCGAATATTAAGGAACCGCTGAATAAATATAAATCACGTCCTACGGACTGAGTACCGATCTTGTTTGCGTATTTTTGTCATATTGCACTCAGCTCCATTGAAATACGCCCATTGGCGCGTAACCTTGGGGCACGACAGTATTCATGCAGTCACTTCGTGCAATCTGACTACGCAATATGAGCACCGGAATTAATCAGTGTTTTCTTAACATGCTAAACGGCTCTTAATCAGGGGAGGTAACAAAATTGATTCATGTAGAGAGTTTGAGAAAAGAATTTAAAAAAGTAAACAAAGACCCGGGACTTAAAGGAAGCTTTAAAGCTCTTTTTAAACCCCAATATGAAATTGTGAAGGCTGTGGATGATATTTCCTTTGATGTTCCAAAGGGGAAAATTCTGGGATTCATAGGACCGAACGGAGCGGGGAAGTCTACAGTTATAAAAATGTTGACGGGAATACTCACTCCGACTTCGGGAAAGTGTATTATCAACGACCGACAGCCGACAAAAAACAGAAAACAGTACGTAAAGGAGATAGGGGTTGTTTTCGGTCAGAGAACACAGCTTTGGTGGGATCTGCCTCTTCGGGAGACCTACGCTGTTTTAAAGGAAATTTATGAGGTTGAAGAAAAGGTTTACAGAAAACGAATGGATTTTCTGAACGAGGTTCTTGAACTTGAGAGCTTTATTTCAAGTCCTGTGAGAACGTTGTCGCTCGGTCAGCGTATGCGCGCCGATATAGCCGCTTCAATGCTCCACAACCCAAAGGTTCTTTTTCTTGATGAACCGACGATCGGTCTTGATGTTGTTGTTAAGGATAACATAAGAAAAGCGATCGAGAAAATCAATGCCGAGGAAAAGACGACCGTTATTCTGACAACTCACGATCTTGCGGATATAGAGCTTCTTTCCAAGAGAATAGTAATGATAGACAAAGGTAAAAAGGTTTTTGACGGAAAGATCAGCGATCTTAAAACGAAATACGGTCAGATGAGGGAGATCGCGTTTGTTCCCGAGAGAATCAAGGATTTAAAAAAGCTTGATTATAAGTCGCATTTCAAGTTTACCGACGATGATCTGAATGTTGAAAACGACGGAGTTTCGGTGAAAATACGATTTAACAGCAGTGTTTCCCCTGTCGCAGATATGCTTTCATATACGCTTTCAAAAATATCTGTTAAAGATATAAACGTCAAGGACTCGGATATCGAAGAGATTATCAGGCGTTTATATAAACAGGAGTCTTGCAAATAAAAGTCAAGACCTAAAATGAAAAAAGTTAAAAATTTTTCTGCTGAATAAAAATGGGTATAGCAAAGCAAGCCGAAAAACAGAAGAAATTTTTCAGCCTGAATCTATTGATCAAATTATATTTAAGATTGTTTAATCAGCTAAGCATTCCTTTACGCGGGCGTAGTAAATGCGAAGGAATTTGTTTGCGGCGGCAGTCATGTAAACATAGTAGGGCTTGCCCTCGGAGCGTTTCTTGTCAATGAACTGGTAGACCGGTTCATCGGCAGGTGCGCGTTTTACATATGTACTGATAACCTGAAACAGCGTTTTTCGCAAATGAGAAGAGCCTCTTTTAGAGG
>CACYDE010000282.1 GCA_902773045.1 uncultured Ruminococcus sp.
ACTGGCGTATGTCGAGGACGACAACGCAGCTATGCGCTTACCGGGGCGTCGAACTTGTATGGATATTTGTTTGGTTTGCTATAATATGCGGGAAGTTTGAGTTATTAAATTCATTTTTCAATTTTACTCAATTACAGTTTATAATTACTTTTCCTGACTGTTTTTTCCCGAACGTTTTTTTGATGTTTCTTTCTTCTTAGGAAGCCTGAATTTAAACCTTGTGAACTCATCGACTTTACTTTCCGCAGTGATATCGCCGCCATGAAGTCTGATGATCGTTTTAACGATATAAAGTCCCAATCCCATTCCGTTTTTGTCATGGCTTCTGGATTTGTCCGTTTTATAGAACCTGTCAAATATGAAACCGATCTGTTCCGGTGGGATTCCCGGACCGGTGTTGGTGATCGAAACCACGACATCGGATCCCTCATCTTCAACCGAAACAGTGATGCTTCCTCCGACTTCGGTAAACTTTGTCGCATTCTCCACAAGATTGTAAACGACTTGATGGATCATGTCGGGGTCACCCTCGATAAATATCGGCTGATTATCTTCCAGCCCTATTATATTTATCTTTCTTTCATCAATTTTCTGTTCAAATGTAAGGAACGTATTGAGAACTGTTGAAGAAATATCGAAGCTTTGAGTCATCATTTTCAGTTCGCCGCTGTCGATCCTTGAAAGGGCGAGCATCGACGTCACCAAACGGGAAAGTCTTTTCACCTCGACTGTCACGATATTCAGATAATATTTTTCTCTTTCGGGAGGGATCGTTCCGTCAAGGATCCCGTCAATAAAGCCCGCGATCGTTGTCATAGGCGTTTTCAGTTCATGAGAAACATTGGCAACGAAAGCTCTTCTCATACCTTCGGAGGCCGCAAGCGAATCCGCCATCGAATTAAAAGCTCCGGCAAGTTCGCCTATCTCATCCTTGCTTTTCACATGAACTCTTATCGAGAAATCACCTTTACCGAAAGCCTTTGCAGCTTTCGCCATCTGCTGGAGAGGCTTGGTCAGCTGGTAGGAATAGACTCCGACGCCGCAGAATATCAACGCAAATGTCACAATACCTGCCGAGCAGAAAATCTTTATCAAGGTTATAACATACTCGCTGTAGTGCGAAGAAGAGCTGGTCACAAAAACTGCGCCTATCGACACAAGCTCGTTGTTTCTCATTATATTTATCGGAACGCCCACTACATAATATTTATTGCTGTAAATACCCCCGAAATCGGATAACTCCGTAAAATCTCCGGTCATCGCCGCTGTGATAAGCGCCGGATCAATTGTCGTTGAGGTATCTATCCCGACTGCATTTTCCGAACATAGAATTATTTTTCCTGTTTTATCTGCAATTATAATATCCGAGCTTAAACCGTTGGAGAGTGTTCTCATCGTTCCCTCAAGGATCTCGCGTTCCTTTGCGGAAAAAACAATTTCCTCCGATTCGGGATCGGCGCTGTCGGTGACGGAAAGAGAGATAGTAGTCGCATTATTTTTCAGGCTTTCCCATCTGTCGGCTTTCCAGTTCTGAGTTACAAAGAAAACGACCATAACGCCGAGAACAGTAAATCCGATCAAGATCACAAGCATGCTTATATACAGATATTTTTTAAAAATAGTCTGTCGATTTTTCATAAAAGAGACAACCGCCTTATATCCGAACCGACCGTTTCAAACGGTCGGCACATGATTATTCTTTAACTTCAAATTTATAACCTACGCCCCAGACCGTTTTAAGGACCCACTTATCGGAAACACCCTCCAATTTTTCTCTCAAACGCTTGATATGAACGTCAACCGTTCTCGAATCACCGTAGTAATCAAAACCCCAGACCTCGTCAAGGAGCTGATCTCTGGTGAAAACTCTGTTCGGGTTGCTCGCAAGATGATAGATAAGTTCCATTTCTTTCGGTGGGGTATCTATCTGAACGCCATTGACCTTGAGTTCGTAGTTTGTGAGATTGATGGAAAGCTTGTCCCATTTTACTTCTTTGATCTGAGATGCTTCGGGCTGACCCGTGCGTCTCAGGACTGCGCGTATTCTTGCAACCACTTCTTTCGCTTCAAACGGCTTAACAACATAGTCGTCCGCACCCAGTTCAAGACCGAGAACCTTATCGAAGACTTCGCCCTTTGCGGTAAGCATAATTATCGGACACTGCGACTGCTTTCTGATCTCACGGCAGACCTGCCAGCCGTCAAGTCCGGGCAGCATAATATCCAGCATAACAAAATCGGGGTGCTCGCTCTCAAACAGTCTGAGAGCTTCGTTTCCGTCATTCGCAATGACCACCTGAAAGTCTTCCTTTTCAATATATAACCTGAGTAATTCACAAATATTGATATCGTCGTCAACAACAAGAATTTTTCCTGCACTCATAATAATAACCTCCAATCATATTATGTGACCGATAAAAACAGTCTCATAACCAAAAACATACTGCGGCATTCCAAAATTGCTTCTAATCTGCGGATAATGCTTAGTCACTTCCTTATTTATCGGACAGCCGCGATCACTTTTTCATATTTCTACAGATTATATCCGTAATTTTATAACTCACAATGAACAAATTAAAAATAATCAATTACTGCACAATAACTAATTTTTTAACGGTCTTAAACTTCCCACATGTAAATTGCCTTTTTCCCTCACTAAGGAACTGTTTATAAATAACTTTTCATTTCTGCTTGTCTAATTTGCCCTGAACTGCGTTAAATTTTCTTGAAATACGTTAGTA
>CACYDE010000283.1 GCA_902773045.1 uncultured Ruminococcus sp.
TCATACTTCTTCAAAAAATGTCACTTTATTTCCTTTAGCCTCGTTGATGCGTACTTCTGCTGTTCATTGAACTTGGAAACTGGTGTTTATATAATTTTACAGAGAAAAATAATCAACCGTCTGCTGTTCTGTAAAACGGTAACGTTCAAACGTTACAATTCATGAGAAACATAGGTTTTAAGTATCTGACGCGCAACTTCGATTTTCGGGATCCTCATATCCATCGCCTGCTTTTCGATGTATTTATGCGCTCTTTCTTCACTTATCGCTAAGTACTGCATCAGCAAAAACTTTGCTCTGTTGATTATTTTTGTTTCTTCAAGGCTTGATTTGAGCCTTTCATTTTCTTTCGTAAGTCCCGCGTAGCGTTTCTGAGCAGCCCTCACCACACCAAGAGACTGTCTGAACAGCATTTTGTTTATAGGTTTGGGAACAACTATTATCCCGTAATCTATAACTTTTTTTCCCACAAATCCGGCTTTGTCCGCCTGAACAAGAAGAACAACGCCGCATACTGTTTCTTTGCTTATCCTGACCGCGAGATCGATTCCGTCCCGGCCTTCTATCGGTGTATTGATAACGACTGTATCATATATTGTGTCGTTTAATAATTCAAGCGCACCTTTCGAATCATTGACTACCTTTTCAACTGTGTAGGAATTTTCTTCAAGCAGTTCCTTCAGAACGGCAACCGACGTCGAGGGTCTTGAAACAAGAAGCGCCTTATTCTTCATACAGATCCACCGCCTTAAAATTAATCATCAATAATTTCCGAGGAACGAAAATTCGGCAAGCTCCTCCGACAGAGAACACAGCATTCTGCAATTCTCCGCGTTACGGACATTACCCGTAAAGTCAAGATAGAACATATATTCAAACTGTGCGTCGGGAATAGGTCTTGACTCGATTTTAGTCAGATCGAATCCATGAGAAGCAAACCTGCACAAAACATTGTAAAGAGAACCCGGTCGATGAGAAAGCGTAAAGCAAAGGGATATTTTATCCGCCTTTTCCGTTATAATAGCTTTTTTCGAGATGACAATAAACCTTGTGCAGTTGTTGTCGGTGTTCTGAATATTCTTGTCAAGAACTTTGAGTCCGAATTCATCGGCAGCCGCTTTGGTGCAGATAGCCGCCCAGTTAATTCTTTTTTCTTCGGCAACTGTTTTCGCCGCCACAGACGTGCTTCCGACTTTTTTCGTCGTAAATCCGTTTTCACTCAAAAAAAGTGAACATTGAGAAAGTCCCTGCTCATGGGAAAGAACATGTTCGATGTTTGAAATATCTGTCTGAGGAATGGCGCACAGACAATGCTCGATCGGAAGATCTATCTCTCCGACAATATAATACCTGTACTTCAAAATAAGGTCGTATACTCTCGAAACGGAACCTGCCGTACTGTTCTCAACGGGGAGAACTCCGAAATTGCAGCGGTCGCTTTCCACCGCCTCAAAAACCTTGTCAAAGTTTCTTTCAAGACTTATGTTCGCGTTCGGAAAAAATCCTAATGCAGCAAGATGAGAATTGGAACCTGCCCCTCCAAGGCACGCAACTTTCCATTCCGTTCCGGTTCTGTCAAGAGTATTTTCCGCGCCTCTGATAATATTTCTGAGACTGCTGTCACCGTTTATTATGGTATATTGCAGGTCTCTTGAAAGCTCCATTATAGTTCCGTAGAGAAGACGGGCATATTTTCCGTAATCTCCGCCGAGGGATTCGACCTTGTTCAGCACTTCGTCTTCCCTTTTTGCGTTGAGTATCGGAGTTTTTGACTCGATCTTACTTTCCGCGACCCTGACCGAACAATCCATTCTTCTTTTGAAAAGCTCGACTATTTCTCTGTCGATAGAATCTATTTCAGTTCTTATATCTTTTAAATCCATTATGTAACCTCTGTTTATCCCTGCCGTAATTTATCACAGCATATTTATGACCGCTATTGCCGCAGCCGCTTCTATCACCGAAACCGCACGGGTGACAATGCACGGATCGTGTCTTCCTTTGACCGAAAGCTTTGTATTTTCTCCGCTTTGAAGATCTATAGTATTCTGTTCAATTGAAATTGACGCAGTGGGCTTGATCGCAGCTCTGAAAAGGATCGGCATTCCGCTTGTGATCCCTCCGAGAGCGCCTCCGTGATTGTTTGTTTTTGTAAGGACCTTTCCGTTTTCATCGTAATAGAACTCGTCGTTGTTTTCCGAACCGACCGAGTGAGATCCCGCAAATCCCGAACCGAATTCGATTCCCTTGACTGCCGGAACACCGAAGACTATTGAAGAGATAACGTTTTCAACTCCTCCGAACATCGGCTCGCCGATCCCGGCAGGCATTCCCTGAACGATACATTCAACGATTCCTCCGACGCTGTCGCCCTTAACTCTGACCGCATCGACCTGCGCTCTGAGCTCGTCTTCCTTTTCCGGATCAACCAGCGCAAACTTTTCTCCGTTGAGACGCTCGATCAGCTCGGCAGATATCCCCGTAGGCTCAAACGGACTGTCATAAGCATTTCCTATCGAGTAAATGTGAGCGGCGATATCTATTCCGCGGCGCTTTAATATCTGGCGTATTACCGCTCCCGCAAAAACAAGATTTGCAGTAAGCCTTCCCGAAAAATGACCGCCGCCCCTGACGTCGTTATACCCCTCATAACGAAGATATGCCGTGTAGTCCGAATGACCGGGTCTCGGCGAAGTCATAATATTTCCGTAATCCGCAGACCGTGTGTTTGTGTTATAGATCACCGCAGCAAGCGGCGCACCTGTTGTCACTCCGTTAAGAAGACCCGAAAGGATCTCGGGTTTGTCGGCTTCCTTCCGGGGAGTTGCCGTCTTGTCGTTGCCGGGCGCTCTCCTTGCCATTTGTCTGTATACTTCGTCCATATCTATTTTTTCTCCGCTCGGAAGACCGTCGATCACAACGCCGATCGCCGTTCCGTGACTCTCTCCGAAAACGGATATTTTAACTTTGTTTCCAAAAGCTGAACCCATTGCCAAACACCTCTCAAAAATAACGATTTATTTACTCAGACCGCCCAGAGATCTGTAATCGTCGAAAAATTCACGATATGATTTTGTAATGCTCTCTCTATCGGTCACAGTGATCTCTTCTTCGCTTCCGAGAGCGGCTATCGCCATGGACATTACTATTCTGTGATCGTTGAAGCCTTTCGCACAGCCGCCTTTAAGCTTTTTTACACCTTCTATCAGCAGACCGTCGTCTGTTTGAGTCAGCTTTCCGCCGCAGGCATTCAGACATTCCGATATCGCTGCAAGTCTGTCGCTTTCCTTTAATCTTACCCTTTGAGCGTTATATATCCTCGTAGTTCCCCCCGCCAAAGACGCACAGACAGCCAGAACGGGAACGAGATCGGGGATCTGAGAAGCGTCAATATCTATTCCTCTCAGTTCTGCGGCTTTGCAGCGGATCCCGTTTTCCGTCTCGGCGACTTCCGCGCCGAATCTTTCCATAAGCGAGACTATTTCCTTGTCGCCCTGACACGAATCTTTTTTCACGCCGCTGACGGTTACGTCGCCTCCGACGGCGCCTCCCACAAGGAAAAATGCCGCCTGCGACCAATCCCCCTCGGTCGTGTAACTGCATGGCTTGTAAGACTGATTGCCTTTAATAATATAATCTTCACCTTTTTGCTCCACGAAAACGCCGAACCTTTTCTGAACCGATAAAGTCATATCTATATACCCTTTCGACTGCAGCGGAGAGGTGAGATGGATCACGCTGTCTCCGTCAAGCAGCGGAAGAGCAAAAAGAAGTCCGGTGATGAACTGGGAGCTTATATTTCCCGGAACGTCATATTTCCCCGGCTCAAGCTTTCCTTTCACCTCAAAAGGAAGCCCCCCCTCTGTCAGGCACTCGACGCCGTGTTTCGGAAGAAGCTCCGAATAAACTCCAAGCGGTCTTTCGGGAAGTCTTCCTTTTCCTTTAAAGACTGCGTTTACTCCGCCCGCCGCAGCAACGGAGATAAAAAACCTCACCGTCGATCCCGATTCCCGGCAGTCGAGTTCCGCTTTTTCAACTTCAAATATTTTTTCCGAATCGACCGTAATTTTATTGTCCTCTGCCGAGACCTCTGCTCCGAGGGCTTTTATGCAGTCGATAGTTGCTAAAATATCCTCCGAAAAAGAAACCGGAGAGATCGTGCTTTTTCCTTTTGAAAGCGCCGCGCAGATTATCGCTCTGTGGACATCGCTTTTTGACGGCGGAACTGTTACCGTTCCGCACAGCCTCGACGGCTTTATCGTTACATCAGACATAAACGTTCTTCCTTTACCTTTTTATTCTCCGAGTCCCTCTTTTATCAGACGGCTCTGTTTAAGAAGCTCACGAAGCTCTTCGGAGTTTGAATTGTCTATGGAATTCTTGAAAACCGTCAGATTATCTATCAGAATTTGTAATTCCTCGGACAGCGGCTTCTTGTTGCTCAAAAAAAGATCTGTCCAAAGATTCTCGTTGATAGACGCAACTCTTGAAACATCTCTGTAGCTTCCTGCCGAAAATCCGACATGATTCGGACAGCACGGACTCTTCACGTAAGCGCATGCAAGAACATGCGGTATCTGAGATGTAAACGCTATCATTCTGTCATGCTCCTGCGGAGTCGCTTTTCTTATAATTTTAAAACCTATCTCTTTAGCAAGCGAAACAACTGTCTCGACCGCCTCTTCATCGGCTTTGCATGGAACGGTTATATAACTTGCATTCCGGAAAAGCCCGGCTTCCGAAGCGTCATAGGAAAATTTTTCTTTTCCCGCCATAGGGTGAGATCCGCAATAACGCAGTCCGTGAGCTTCACAGATCTCCGTCAGTCTTTCGCAGATCTCTGTTTTTATACCGCAAACGTCCGTTATTATACAGTTTTTTTTGAACTTTTCCGCATTATCGCTCACAAAGGTAACGATGTGTTCAGGGTACGTACACATATATACGATATCTGCGTTTTTAAGGCTCTCCTCCGTTCCGATCTCATGGATCGCGCCGTCTTCAAACGCACGTTCAAGAGTTGCGTGCGTTCTGTTTATACCTATAACGCGATGGTCGGTATATTCGGTGAACGCCTTAGCGAGCGAACCTCCGATTATCCCAAGACCAACTATTGCTATATTCATTTCTTTTCCACCTCTACAAAATTATTTAACCGATATCCAAAGCTATCTCACTGAACATCTTCGCTGTGTAGACAAAAGCCGACAGCACACAAAAAACGACTGTGCTCTTTCCTATCAGTGAAACGACCGCCGCGTGAAGTTTCTTCTCTTTTCTCATCGGCTCACGGTCGATATAAAAGCCGTTTATCGCCGCACATGCAAAAATCAGCGGAATGCAGTACCGCATATTCTCCGTACACACGTGCGGATAATTTTTACAGAATATAATATAATTTCCAAAAATAACCAATATTATAAATGTTATAAAAAGCTTGTCTTCAATTTTCACTTTGCTGTTCTTATACCACATGAAAACAAATGAAATAACGGCAGCCGCCGCTCTGACCATACTCGTAAAAAACAGCAGAGTGCAAAATGACTGGAGCGTGATGCTTTTCGGAAAGAAGGTTTCTTCATCGAACATTGCATTTTTTAAAAGTGCGATAACGGGATTCGATTCATTGTAATCATCACCGTTCCATTTCCACTGAGTGAAAGGCGAAGAGAACTGATGCAGCGACCAGTCGGTCAGCCTTTTCGCAAAAGGAACGTCAATATACTGCTTGGATTTTTCGGAAATCCTCGGGACATAATTCAGCGGCATATCAAATTTCAGATAATTTCTCACCGACCAGAAAAGTCCGATCGGAACACATATTATACCAAAAATAACAAACTGAGGGATAAGCTTTTTAAACTCTTTGATATTTCGGATAAAAACACAGAGAAAAACGGCAGCCACAGCAGGCGCAAGCAGACCCACAGCAAGCTTCGTAAACATTCCCAAGCCGATCGAAAAAGCTGTCATGACGATACTCAGCCAATCGCGTTTCCTCGACCACCTGATCGTAAAATAGATCGCCGTCATGCCGAAGAGCGAAGACAGCATATCGTTATTGATACTTCCCGAAAGAATAATCAGAGTCGGGTGAAACGTAACGAATGCGGTCGAATAGATCAGCGAATCACGTTTCATTCCGAGAAGCTTGAGGGATTTATATGCGAAAACTGTAAAAAGCGAGGAGTAGACCGCAGTTAAAAACTGAAGGGACTCAACTCCGTTCGGCATGAGCGGGATCCCCAGTTTCCGAACCAAAGTCAGCCACACGGCGCATATAATATGATGAAGAGGAGGATGGTAGAATTGAAATATCTCACGCGGATCAAAATCCGGAAGAGAATGATTATTCATAAGATACTCTATATATTCCGCGTGACCGGCGTCATTCTCAAAGAACTTATGAACGTCATGCTGCCTTTCGTCAATACCTGTGTAAATAATATATATCAATCTCAGTATCCAACCTGTAAAAAGTATCAGATAACATGTTATCTCGGAGTTCAGTTTCTCTTTTTTCTTTAACCGTAATCCCCAAAAAAGAGGTACAAAAAGCAAAACAGTCATTAACCTTGATACAATAACCACTTTACAGCCCCTTTCAAATTGTATTTATAAGCTGTTGTAAATATCCATAATTTTAAGGCAGACCTTCCTCGGCGATTCCTCCGCGTCGATAACGTAGTCTGCCGCAAGGTTATAAAGCGGTGTTCTTTGGGACAATAATGTTTTGACCGCCTTTTCCCTATCCTCCCGCTGCAGAAGCGGACGTGATGTGTCATTTCTCAATCGAGTCAGGACTGTTCCGGAAGAAATATTTAAAAGGAAAACAACGCCGTTCTTTTTAATGGCTTTAACATTTTTTTCGCGAAGAAGCGTTCCGCCTCCCGTCGAGATCACGCTGCCTTTGAGTGAAGAAAGCTCTTTGCAGACCTCCAATTCACGCATGCGGAAATATTCCTCGCCTTTCTCTTCGAAAATACGGGAAATAGTCATTCCCTCTTTTTCCTCTATATATGTATCGGTATCAACAAAACGCATACCGAGTTTTTCCGCAAGCAGATGACCTATAGTACTTTTTCCGCTTCCCATAAATCCGCACAATACCAGATTTTTTTTCATCGCTTCTCTAACTCCTTAAAACAATCCTCGGCAAGCTTTTCGATGTCCTCCGCTTTAAACCGGGAACCGTTCCATATCGTCTGAGCCGCAGCCGCCTGATAGACAAGCATGGTCATTCCCGAGATCGCTTTGATCCCCTTTTCTCTCGCCTTTTTCACAAGAAGCGTTTCCGAAGGATTGTAAACAGCGTCAAAAACAGCCTTGGCTTTTGAGATCACATCATCCGAAACAGCGCACGCGTCAACATTCGGGAACATTCCGATCGGCGTGGCATTCACCAAAAGATCACTCTCTCCGTTAAAATCCCGAGTAAGATAAGTCTTGACCGTTCCTTCTCCATACTTTACATTTAATATTTCCGCAAAATCTTTTGCGCCACGGATCGCAGCTTCGCATTCAAGAATATTGAGACTGCATCCATGGGAAAGGCATGTGTGAGCGAAAACTCTTCCGACTCCGCCGCAGCCGACGATCGTAACCGTTTTTCCGAAATCTATATCTGCATTTTTCACGGCATTTTCAAAACCTATTCCGTCGGTGGTATATCCTTTTGAAGTATATGTTCCGTCAGGAGCATGAGAAAATGCAACCGTATTTACCGAACCGTAAATATCCGCAGTCGGGTCTTTTTCCGTCAATAGGTGAATAACCGCTTGTTTATGAGGGATAGTTGCATTAAATCCGTCAAGCTTTGAGAGAACGCTTTCGAATTTTTCGTCAAGCTCCTCCGGAGAGATATCGTAAACACCGTATTCTCCGTCGATCCCCGACAGCTCAAGCAGCCTTTTATGTATAAACGGCGACAAGGTATGACCTATAGGATGACCTATTACACCATAAAGTTTTTTTCCCATTTCAACACTTCCTTCAATTATTATGTTTTGCTTCTTTCTTTGAAACAAAAGGTACAAATAAAAAACACATATATAATTATACCGCAAAATCTTCTGTTTTTCAACATAGATATTGCGGCATATTTAAAGTTAATGTTTTATTTATATTTCAAATTTATATTCCGACTCCGCATAACCGATCCTTATCCGAAAATAGGATGACAGATCTCATGCCTTAAACTCCCACAGGAGAACTGTAAGAGGTAAAATTCACCATAGGGTTGGAAGGATCGTATTTTACATCGACATTCTTTCCGACCTTGACATTATCATTTTCTTCATATACAAAAAACTCTCCGGAGTACAAATTGTTTCCGTCTCCGATACTGAATTCGTACCTAACGCAGTAACGGTATTTTTCAACGGCTTTTTGCTTATGACCGAGTCCCGCCAAACTCGTTGTTGCTTGTTCTTCATCTCTCTCGGTTATCACTCGGGTTGAGTTATATATAGGATCCACACGTCGGAGCTTATCAAATTTTTCTCCCGTCACAGCGGGAGTCATAAGCGAAAACTCTTTTTTTTCGTTTTTTTGATAATTAATAGAATACGGGTCGTTTTTCGGATCCGGTTTTTCATAACGGCTGACATAATACGGAACCTTTTCAATGTTTGTGATCGCTGCGGATACAGTCTCGTATTTATTGAAACGCGTAACGTCTCTAACGGGTTTTTTGGTTTTTTTATGAACTACAGCAGAATAAATAATAAGGAACAAAATCGCAAGACCTATTACGACAAGCAATACAACAGTTATAATATCAGTTAATCTTGAAATTTCTTTCAGATCCATTGCCGCGTAAAATATCCACGAAGACAACGCTAAACCTTTAAACATATCAATCTTACACCCTCCATCAAATCCATCATCAACCGACGTTAAGGTAATTATACACAAATCTTTAATCAATGTCAATATGGCTAAAAACAAGCAGTTTCGTTTTAAGTCAATACACAATAATTTAATTTTTACCGCAAATAAATTTTGCCCCGATACTGCTGTTAATAAACGAAACGCACGGATCTGTACGACAATACAAATCCGTGCATGCTGTAATTATATAATAATATCGGATCAGTCAGAAGTGTTAAAACTTTCAAGCCCTATGCTTGCGCGCAGGATCATGATAGCGTCGTTCGCTGTGATCTCGCCGTCGCCGTCAACGTCTGCGATTTTCAGCATATCATCATTGTACTCGTCAACACCGATGGACATGCGCAAAGCCATGATAGCGTCATTTGCGGTGATCTCTTCGTCACCGTCAACGTCGGCAGTGATAACATTTGTATCCTGCTTATCCAACAATACATATTTAATACCGTTATTTGAAGCGAACTGCTCGGCATACGAACCCGAATAA
>CACYDE010000284.1 GCA_902773045.1 uncultured Ruminococcus sp.
AACGCTTTTGCATTTGTCATTCAATCCGATTGCTTGGGGTGGTTTCGTTCGTGTGGCGTTTCTTGTTAATTTTTTGGATTGCTATAGGTCTTTTAATCTGAGATCAGTATAAATCCCGATCTGTAATCATAAATCTATTGTATCTATTATATCTATATCATTATCAACAAACAAAAACAATTCAAAAATAGATGTAAATTTTATAATCGTCCCGCAGAGAAAAGTATCATTGATGATGCACGGAACAGCGGCAATTACGAAAACCGCCCCGGAGATTAGGGCTTGTTTGAAAAATAGCAAAGTGACCGGATATTTCGCTAAGGCGAGGTGATTTCGAGGAAAAAAGCGGAGGAATACTGACGTATTCCGAGCATTTTTGACGATGTAAATCACCCGAATTAGTAGAAATAGACAGTTGCTTTGATTTTTCAAACAGCCCATAGTCCCGGGACGATTTTCTGTGTGTTTAGGAAGCATCAAATTATGACTACAAGTAATTATCTAAATTAAGTACGGATATTATCCGCAATTTAATTGTATCATAAGTTTTACAAAAAATCAATACTTTTTATAAAAAAACTGTATATTTTATAAAAATATTTCTTCAGAGTAAATACAGCTGCTTTCCCATGATAGGGCTGCATTTAGGGTGTGTTAACACTACGGGAATGTTCAGATTTATGAGCTGAATTTCTGCTCACACAAGGAGAAAATTTTCAGGCGGGCTGTCTCGCCCGGTAAGATTTTTCGACGCAGTATGAACAAAATTATGCCAAATAGATATGCGTTAACGTTAGTGTCAATACATCCTAATTTGGAGTTTAGGGTAACACCGCACAAAAACCGCATGACGCTTGTATAACGGCATTATTTGGTCGCAGCATAAAAAATCTCAAAAAATTTTAAAAACCTCTTGACATATTCCACTTGTGGACGTATAATCATATTCAACAAGTGGAATAAACAAAAAAGGAGTGGGCAAATTGTTAAAGCATGGTATCCTGGGACTTCTGAATTACGGTTCGATGACAGGCTACGATATAATGCTGACGTTCAAAAATTCTCTTTGTTTTTTTTGGACGGCGCAGACCAGTCAGATCTACCGTGAATTACAAACGCTGAAAAAAAACGGATGGGTCGAGGACAGAAATGTTCCCCAACAGGGAAAACCCGACAAGGTTTACTTTTCGATAACCGACGAGGGCAGAAACGAACTTGACCGATGGCTATCCGAGGAGGAAACAGGTTTTGACGTCAGGAGCAGCATTCTTATGAAGACCTTTTTCAGGGGCGAATGCTCCATCGACAAGAGTATCGAACACTTTAATCGGCTTCATGAAACTGCGAGCAGGTTTACGGATGGAATGGAATTTCCTGCCAAGATGATCGAAATGTACAAGCAGATCGTATCAGAGCCTGAAAAAAATGCGCTTTTTTGGAATATGACTCTTGATTTCGGACGAATGTACGGGGAAATGTTAAAAAAATGGACTGATAATTGTATTACAGCTTTGGAGGATTATAAAAATGAGAATTCTGATAATTAACGGAAGCCCTAAATCAAAAAGAAGTAATTCATACAAGCTTACATGTGCGTTTACGGAAGGCATAAAAGCCGTCTGTGAAACGGACATTCGCGAGATAGATGTAAACAAACTCAATTTATCACCTTGTCTCGGCTGTTTTGCCTGCTGGAACAAGACTCCCGGAAAGTGCGTGATCAAAGACGAGATGAGCGGTGTGCTTGACGAGATACTTGCAGCCGATATCATTATCTGGTCGTTCGGTCTGTACTATTTCAATGTGCCGAGCAAGCTGAAAAATCTCATCGACCGACAACTTCCCCTTTCCCTTCCGTTCATGGTCAAGGAGAGCGAAACCGGCGGTCACCCGTCACGATACGATATGTCGGGCAAGCGTCACGTTGTTATTTCCACCTGCGGATTCTATACAACAAAAGGAAATTACACCTCCGTCAACGCGATGTTCGACCATTTTCTCGGCAAAGGCAGATATGAAACGATCTGCTGCGGACAGGGCGAGCTGTTCAGAGTACCTGAGCTGTCGGGGCGGACAGGCGAATATCTCGACTATGTAAAAACGGCAGGAGAGGAATTTGTATCGGACGGGATAACAGACGAAACACGCGAACACCTTGACGAACTGCTGTATTCTAAAGAACAGTTTGAAGCTATGGCTGACGCGAGCTGGGGCGTTGAACGAGAATCGGGCGAAAAGGCTGCCGAAGACTTCTCATTCACGAAGCAAATGGCTGCGCTGTACAAGCCGTCATCATACCCCGGTAAAGATATAGTTCTCGAAATGGCATACACAGACGTTGGAAGAAGCTATCAGATCGTGCTGAAGAAAGACGGATACGAAGTCCGCAGTGACAATTTCACGCAGTATACGACCAAGATAGAAACTCCGTTTACGGTGTGGAAGAATATTGCCGCCGGAAAAATATCGGGAACACAAGCGATGATGAAAAAGCTTTACAGCGTTCAGGGCGATTTCGATCTGATGCTGCATTGGGACGACTACTTTGGTTCGAGAAAAAAGCTCCGGTTAAAAAAGCCGAAAGAAAGAGCACTATGCTGCTTCTGCTTATCCCATGGATAGCATTTTGGGTGGGCGCACCGATCGACGCATTTTACGGAAGTCTTGCTTCTATCGGGGTTTGTGCTGTTCTTCCGCTTGTTTTCGCAAAGAATAAAAAGACGGTTTACGATCATATATCGAGCAGCGCAGTAATAATTTTTTCGCTCCTTATGTTTTTGAATATTGCGCCGCAGATCGTTGTTCCTGTCTCCTATCTTTCGTTCGGTTTGATGTGGGCTTTTTCGTGCCTGACAAAGATCCCGCTGACGGCTCACTATTCGATGAACAATTACAACGGAGAGTCTGCGCTTGAAAATCCTCTGTTTATGAAAACGAATTCCATCTTAACTTTTCTTTGGGGCATATTATACATTCTGACCTCGGTTTGGACATTCTTTCTGATGAACAGCGATTTTTCCGTTTGGACGGCAATTATCAACAACATTCTGCCTATTGTAATGGGTATTTTCACAAAATGGTTTCAAACGTGGTACCCTGCATGGTACGCAAGAAAGAAATAATTCATTTCAGCATTTCAAGAACATAAAAAGTAATTCAGTAACGGCGAACATTTGTAATTCTTGAAAGCTATAATTTATCAGCTTTATCCTCGTTCAAAACTTTTAGGCTGCCGTAAAATTCTTTGATTTGCGGCAGCCCCTTTTTGTGGGAAACAGAATATGTTTCAAGGCAATATCGCAGCGCCACGGCATGCAGATTTTCCCGATCGCTGTTATTTGTTTTGCAGCGTATGAATAATTTTGTTATACTTTCTTGTCAAAAAACATTTGTCCTCTTGAAAAATTATATAAAATGTGATAAGATTTTAGGAAAAGAAACGTAAATGAGCAAAGTTGATTGCCAATAGTCAATCAGAACAAAAGATCTTATCAAAACGTCGATCCGTAATTTTTGATCTAAATGCTTTGCTTATTTACATAAAACAGGAAAGGAAATCCATTCGAAAACAGATGAGTTACACATAATCAGCAATATGCGATCGTAAAATTGAGCAGGATTTTTATTATCAGCTAATAACTCAAACTTCCCACATATTTTACATCGACAACTCACGATAGACTCTGCAATTATTGTAATTCCGAGTATGGGAAGTTTGAGTAATAATTACAAAACTATAGCAAACCAAACAAATATCCAGACAAGTTCGACGCCCCGGTAAGCGCATAGCTGCGTTGTCGTCCTCGACATACGCCAG